>JAIXKT010000044.1:111779-124059 GCA_026932145.1 Bacteroidia bacterium | reverse complement strand
CAAACGATGCAAGGCAAAAACTCAGAAGACTTTATCCGTTAATTTACGATTAACACAACAGTAGTCCCCAAAAATAATCTACGGATAGTTTTTGAATTGAACTTCCTTATTTCGTAATTTTGGAATCAATAAACAGCACCTCAAAAACAGCTTTTTTGCATGTTTTTATGAAAAGAAGAGAAATCATACTACAAGGAGTTAGGGTTCATAATCTCAAAAATATTTCTGTAAATATTCCCAAAAATCAGTTAGTCGTTTTTACAGGCGTAAGTGGGTCAGGTAAGTCATCATTAGCATTTGACACAATCTATGCAGAAGGGCATCGGCAATATGTAGAAAGTTTAAGTTCTTATGCGCGTCAGTTTTTAGCCCGCACTCCTAAGCCGGATGTAGATACTATATCCGGCTTAGCACCGGCTATTGCCATAGAGCAAAAAGTACATTCCGGAAACGTTCGTTCTACCATAGCTACCGCAACAGAGTTATACGAATACCTAAGATTATTATTTGCACGAGCAGGACGCACCATTTCTCCGGTCAGCAACCAAGAAGTGCAAAGCGACACCGTAAGTGATGTTGTTGAATATATTATGAAACAACCAACCGGTACCAAAATTATCCTGACTTCCAAGATTACTATTTCGCACAAAACAATCATTCAGAAAGAGCTGCAAACGTTGCTCCAAAAAGGCTTTACTAGGGTTTTCTATAACAATAATCCCATTGAAATAGAATCTGTGCTATCTGGCGCAGAAAAAGTTACATCTAAAAAACTTGAATTACTTATTGACCGTTTTATCGTTCGAGAAAATATTGATGAAGCAGAGCAAAATCGAATATCGGATAGCGTTCAAATAGCTTTTACCGAAGGAAATGGATATTGCTCTCTTTGGATAGATAAAGATACTATTCAATTTTCGGAAAATTTTGAACGCGACGGAATCGTTTTTGAAAGACCTACTCCCCAGTTATTCAATTTTAATAATTCCTACGGTGCTTGCCGAAAATGCGAAGGTACCGGCACGATAACCGATTTTAGCCCGGAACTTGTTTTTAGGAAAAAATATTTATCCATAACTGACAACTGCATACATCCATGGACTTCCGTTTTTGTCTCAAAAGCAGTTAAGAACCTTTATAGAGATTTTCTGGCTGCAGCACCTATATTTAAGGTGCGCACAAATGTTCCGTATGCACTTCTTTCGCAGGAGGAGAAAAACTTACTTTGGTTCGGTAATAACAAACTTCCGGGACTTTATCCTTTTTTAAAGGGAGAATACCCCGAAGTAAGATGTTCAAATCCTAATATTTACAAAGGCCCGACTGCCTGCCCGGAATGTAGCGGATTTCGCCTGCGTAAAGAAGCTAACTACGTTTTTGTAGGAAACTACTGTATGAAAGACTTGTTAGCACTCACAATAGACCAGCTAAGTGAAGCCTTTGAACAGATTCCGCAGCAATTACGAGAGCATGAACTAAATCTATCTACCCGTTTATTGCATGAAATCACGACTCGTTTAGCTTACCTAAGACAAGTAGGTGTTGGTTATCTGCAAGTTAGCCGGCCTATGAATACTTTATCAGGCGGAGAAACACAACGAATCCATTTGGCAACTTATTTGGGAAGTAATTTAACCGGTGCAATGTATATCTTAGATGAGCCGAGTGTAGGTCTGCACCCAAGAGATGCGAACAACTTGATAGAGATTTTAAAGCGTCTGCGAAATCAAGGTAACTCCGTTATTGTGGTGGAGCACGATGAAGCAACGATCCGAAATGCAGATTTTATCCTTGACTTTGGCCCCAAAGCCGGTGAACTGGGCGGCCAAGTGGTCGCACAAGGAAATTTACAAACGCTACTAAACACTTCAGAATCCTTAACCGCGCAATATCTAAACAGAAAACTACAAATCCCAATACCTGTTACATACAGAAAACCAATAGGTTGGATAAATTTAACCAATGTTTTGGAACATAATTTAAAAGGTATAAATGTATCTTTTCCTTTGGGTGTGCTCACCGTGGTAACGGGAGTTAGTGGTTCTGGAAAATCTACGTTGGTACGAACAGTGCTTACGCACGCTTTAACTACCACCCCCGTTAAAACAAACTACGTCAGCCAGAGCACCCCGATTTATGAGAGTGTATCCGGTGATTTTCAGCTTTTGAAAGCGGTAGAAGTGGTGGATCAAAGCCCTATCGGGCGAAGCTCCCGTTCAAATCCGGTAACATACATAGAAGCATTTGAAGCCATTCGGGAGTTGTTTGCAAATCAACCAGATTCAAAAAAAAAGCGGCTTAGCCCAGGATTTTTTTCATTCAATATTGCCGGAGGACGTTGTGAATCCTGCGAAGGAGAAGGCGAAATACTCATCCCAATGCAGTTTTTACCGGACGTTAAAATAACCTGTGAAGCCTGCAAAGGAAAACGCTTTTCCCAAAATGTCTTAGAAATCAACTATAAAGGCAAAAATATTGCCGATGTTTTAGATATGACTGTTTCCGAAGCCATCCAGCATTTTAAGAATGTTCCTAAAATAGTCAATCGCCTACAAAAATTAGAAGACGTGGGCTTAGGCTATATTCGTTTAGGTCAAAGCTCCAGTACGTTATCCGGAGGTGAGGCACAACGGGTAAAATTAGCGGCTTTCTTAAGCCGGTCTAATAGCGAAAAAAATAGCTTACTAATATTCGATGAACCCACAACCGGCCTTCATTTTTATGACGTAGATATTCTGCTTCAGGTTTTTAACCAACTTATCGAGGCTGGTAATACAATCATTGTTATTGAGCATAATTTAGAGGTTATTAAATGTGCGGATTGGATTATTGACCTTGGGCCTGAGGGTGGAGCTAACGGCGGATATTTAGTTTATGCAGGTACTCCTGATAAAATCTTACAGCAAAAAAACTCCCTTACAGCTACTTTTTTAGCACAACGGCTAAAAGAAACTGTTATTAATCAATAGTTTATGTTTTTTAATTATCTTTTAATTTTCCGCAACTTCATTTTGATTACGTTGTGGATTGGTATTGGTATTTTGGGTGTGTCAGGTCAAAAAAACGTATTGATATTGCTTTCTGATGATTTGGGGTACGATTACACCCCTTTTTGGGGTGTGGGTGTTGATCCTGCGCCTTTACCGCGCTTAACGGCTCTTCGGGATACAGGACTTTTATTTCGCAATTTTTGGGCTACTCCAGCTTGCTCCCCAACCCGTTCCAGCCTTATGGCCGGACGTTATCCATTTAGAACCGGAGTTGGGGGAGCCATCAACGGTACCAACACAAACTCCATATCTGCTTCCGAATGGCTGTTTCCGAAAATAATCAAAAAACACCCAACACAGAACTACCGAACTGCCTTAATAGGAAAATATCACATCAGCAGTACCGGAGTTACTTCGCCAACGGGCCCTGTTCCAATGGGCTGGGGTTATTATGCAGGGCAGCACATAGGAGCTTTACCAAGCTATTTTAACTGGTCAAGAACCATAAACTACAACTCCTATCCGTGTACTACCTACGCAACTACCCAAAATGTAAATGATGCAATCGCTTGGTTAGATACCGTAACCGGCCCATGGGTCTTGTGTATGGCCTTTAACTCTCCCCATAACCCCTATCATTTACCTCCCAATAATTTACATTCATTCACCAATCTTTCCGGAACCCAAACAGATATTGACACCAATCCTCAGCCTTATTTTAAAGCTATGTGCGAAGCATTAGATACCGAAATTGGAAGGATGGCAGATTCTATGAGGGTTAAAGGATTATTAGACAGCACTATAATAATTTATTTTTCTGATAACGGCACGAATAGCCGTTTTTTTTTTCCGCCACTACCCTTTTATCAAGGGAAAGGAACTCTTTATGAATCAGGGGTTAAAACCCCTCTTGTAGTGGCAGGGCCAGACATAACAGCCAAAGGAAGTGATTGCAGTGCCTTAGTAAGCGTTGTAGATATTTTCAGAACGGTGTTGGCAATAGCGCAACTTCCCCAAGATTCAATTCCAAATACTTTACCCATTGACGGCATAGACTTCTCTCCTTATTTTAAAAACCCAAACCTGCCTTCAAACCGCACTTGGTTGTATTCAGAAACCTTTAATAATACAGCACTTAAAAATGGTATCACGGCACGAAATAATAGATTCCAGTTACTTTTGTATGATAACGAACCACCTCTATTTTTTGATATTCAAAATGACCCTTTTGAAAGAACAAACTTATTAGCCCGTACCTTAACGGCATTTGAAATATCTCAATACAATCTGCTCTGTGATAGCATTATGGCACTTAGAAACACTTCTTCAGCTTGTTCCATCTTAGTTACTGACCCTAACAACGACCTACCCAATACGGCTATCAAAATATACCCTAACCCTGCCAATGGGTTTTTAAATATTTGGTTAGATAGCAATGAGTTATCAACAGCTACTTTTCGTATCTTCAACCAACAAGGTAAAGAAATATTGTCTGAACAAAGTATTGCATCACAACAGGTTAAAACAATTTCTATTACTAATTGGGCTTATGGAATCTATCTTGTTGAGATTCACGCACCCAATAGAAATGTTATTCGTAAAAAATTTATGGTTGATTAAACCCTAAAGCTGTGTTTTTCAGCGGTTAGACTCAAATTATATTGTGTAACGGCTTGCCGGGAAGTGCTAATAAATCTACTTTTGCTTCAATTTCCGGTAAAGATTCTAATGCCGGTGCATGAAATGGCTTTATCCGCGCATCAATAATTAAACTTCCGCTACACCCCCAATGCTTTTGGTAACTACATTCACCTACTCCATAAATATCTGCCGCAGGGTCAGAACGGGTAAACGTTATCCATAAAAAATTATCAAAGTTTTTTGCTAAAAAAGTACTATCATCACACAAAACCAATAACGGAAAATCATTTATTAATTCAGGATAGGCTTCTAATGAGTTCGTTAGCTCTTTTATTTCAGTTGCAATGTATTGATAAAGCGCCGTTCTTTCTTCGGGTAAAAAAGGTTTAGATAGTGAAGATTGAATGCCCAATATACCCGGAGCGACTACGCGGGGGTTAGAAAAACCTGACGGTAGCCTTAGCTCTTGTGATAATTGGGTAGCTAAGTTTCGTATAGGTTTTCCTACGGCAGCCAGCACAACCTTAGAACCGCGATTAAACCCTGCCCCCGAATAATCAAGGGTGTCTATAGTTGTGTTGGTGTAAAAATGTAAATCTCTTTTCCAGTCAATTCTGGCTAATATATGCTGAAAAAAGTCCGGTATGTTATGCGTGTGCAACGCTGAATCATCCGATTTATTGCTGATAATCAGATATTTTGCTAATGATAATTGGCCAAAGCCGAGGATATTATTTGCAATAGTAAGCAATTCTTGCGGGCGTTGAACATCCTGAAAGGGAACATATCTTTCACTGCCAATAGCCAACAGCAATGGGTGGACTCCGGCGGCATCTACGGCATTAACTTCGTGTAGCCCATGAATTTCAGTAGGAATAGCAGGGCCGGTTAGCTCATGAATGAGCAGGCCAAAACTGGTATCTTCTTGCGGAGGCCGCCCCACAACCGTAAATGGCCAAATCGCATTTTTACGATGATATACAGATTCTACCTGCATAACCGGAAAGTTATGCTGCAAACTATAATAACCTAAATGGTCTCCAAAAGGACCTTCCGGCTTAGTTTGGCTTAAATCAACAGTTCCGGTAATGACAAAGTCTGCATCGGCAGATAACACATGACCATTACGGTGAAAATACCGAAAACGTCGTCCTCCCAAAACTCCCGCAAACGTAAGTTCCGAGATGCCCTCCGGCAAAGGCATTACAGCCGACAAAGTATGCGCAGGAGGGCCACCCACAAAAATACTCACCTTCAACAACTCTTTCCGCTCCCTAGCACGGGTAGCATGAACCCCTATTCCGCGATGAATCTGAAAATGTAAGCCAATTTCTTTATCCTGAATATATTGATTTCCAGAAAGTTGAACTCTATACATCCCAACATTAGACTGCATGATTCCGGCTTGGCCGGGAGTTAAGCTAAAAACTTGTGGCAACAAGATAAAAGCTCCGCCGTCTCTATGCCAACTTTGAATTTGTGGTAACTGTGATATTTTAGTTTGAAGAGATAGAACTGACTGCGGCCAATAAACCCGCTGGGGAAGTGCGTACATAGCCGCAAATGGCAACTTAGCTATTGCTATCGGGCTTTTGAGTAATTCTGCTGGATTTGCCTTAGCACGAATGAGCTGCTGCACCATCTGAATGGTATCTCGAAAGATAAACCGAGAACGCTCTAACGTACCAAATAAATTGGATACCGCCCGAAAAGGAGAACCTTTTATACGCTCAAACAGAATAGCCGGCCCCTTAGCGGCAAAGACACGCCTATGTATCGCAGCCATCTCTAAGTAAGGATCAATTTCTTGCGGTATCCGAACCAACTGGCCGGTACGCTCCAAATCCAAAACCGCAGCCTCCAGACTCTGATAACTCATAAAACGTTTGACTTCAGGGTGCAAATAACCAACATTTATCGTACCATAGCTCAACTATTTGTGGCTGCAGCTTAGCAGAAAAAATGCTAAAAAGATTCGTATTTTAGCATTTTTTTAATCTTTCCGGGTTGTGCCCAATTCATGGTTCCTTCCATCTTTAATGACAGTAGATATTTTTCTATTTGTTTATCAGATAGTTCCGCCTGGATTCTTTTGGCTTCAGATAATGCCCTAACTGAGATGAAGGCTTGCAATGATTGGTTTGCTTGCCAATTGCCTTCAAAAATTGTTGGATTAAAACGGGTCTTGCCAGAAGCCTCCCAAACTACTTTGTATGGAAAAAAATTGTATTCCCCAATGCCTAATATTGCCCACCAATATCCACGACCAAGTATAGCGTTGAGCATTACACCTTTTCTGCTTTGTAATATCTCTTTATTTGTTTCAAGATAGTTCTTGAGTTCAGGAAATAGTTGAATTTGATTCCAACCCAAAGGCTTTCCATTATTGGTGTAAGGCAAAAGAACCCATTTAGACGGAACTTTTGCTTCTGTTTTGAACTCTTTTGATGTAATAAGCGGAAAGATGAATTTCTTAGGCAAAATGATATTATCTTTATGCTTGTTGGAAACGCTCACTAAGTCTTTGGTTACTTCATTAAGAGAATCAAAGAAATAGATATTATTTGCTCCACAGGTATTGATTCCTTGCCTGGGACTTGATTCCTTTTTTATCATCACAGATTTAATGTCTTTAAAATCAACATCTTCATCCTTGGAAATAATACTTAATGGGTCTGTTTCATGAAACATTGGCTTAGCTATGTATTCATTCCAAGAGGTATTTTCTTTTCGGAAATACGGTATTGGGAAATATGGGTTCTTGTCCCGAATAAAATGACTCAACCCATAGCGGGTCGCAATTCCGTCAAATACATCTTCATCATTAAAATCGAAAACGGCATTAACACAATAATTTACTTCCCCAATGCTATAAGTTCTGAAATTTCTGTTAGCACCATCATTTAAGAATAATGAAAGTGGCATAAACATAATTGCTTCACCATTTGGTTTTAAGAAATCTTTAATGGCTATTTGAATAATCAGTGCAGCTATATCTATTCTGCTTCCCCCTAACAAAAGGTTTTGGCTATTTCCTATCAAATCATATTTGAAAAAGTAGCTTTTGATTTGCTCTTTATAGCTTTTCGGTAAATCTACAAAGTTTTGCCAAGGAGGATTGCCCAATACAATGTCATATTTTTGGGGCGTAAGGCGCAAAAAATCTTCATTGGTAAAGTTTCCAGACATATTTAAGCCATACTTTTCCCTGAACTTATTCAATGCTTGATTGAAATAAACAGTATTCAATTCATTGCCAAAAAGCCTATGAGTTGGGAGTGTATCAATTGCATATCCTTTAGAAAAGCCATAAGTGATTAAGGCTTCAAGTAGATTTCCTGCTCCCATTGTGGGGTCAAATACAGAAGCACCGGTTACCCATTTTGCAAACAGGTCGAGTTTATCTATGGCAAATTCACCCCATTTTAGTGGAGTGAATATATCACCAATTTGCAACTCCTTATCTGACAAATCGAAAGTTTTGATAGGCAATATTCCTTTTTGTGTGTATGATTGAGAAATCTTCTTGTCAAATTTAGCTTGTTTCACAATATGATTCACGATATAAAAGGCACAAAGTTCATTATATTAGATAAAAAACCTACTTGCTTTTCCATGAAAACAGAAAACTATGATGTCCTAATTGCAATAATGATTCACCAACGAAATCATAGCTTTCATTCTTTCTGAATTTTAACCTTTTTCAATGCTATCAAATAATAAAAAAATAACCCAATATTTTTTTTGAGTAAAGTATAAGTTATTTAGTTGTGTATGTGATTTTCGTATCTTTGAGGTCTTAAAACATACTTATAAATATGTATATGAAGAAATTATCACTTACCATGTTTCTTGTTGGGTTAGCGATAGCATCGTTTGCCCAAACGCAGCGGGTTGTGCTGCACGAGTATTTTACGAATGCTTCATGTGCGCCTTGTGCTGCCGCAACGCCTGTACTAATGAACACTTTAGCCACTCTGGGAGAAAGTAAAGTAGTTACGGTTTCTTATCATGTCTGGTATCCGGGTGTCGATCCTATGTATAACCATAACACACAGCAAGTTAGAGATAGACACAACCTCTATAATTTAAATGGTGTTCCAAATTCTGTTATTGACGGTAATGTTTACAACGGCCATCCCAATGGTGCTACGTATCAGAAATTTGATGACCGGAGTATGGTTGCTTCTCCCTTTTCGTTGGATATTCGTCCGGGTTTTTCAGGCGATTCCTTAACCGTTAATATGACCGTTAAAGCCAGCCAGAATGTTCCTAACGGCAACTACAAGGCTTATATTGTAGCTATTGAAAAAGAAGTTAATTTTGTAAGCCCTCCCGGAACCAATGGAATGACTAAGCATGAATATGTGATGAAATATATGCTTACCGGGTCAGGCGGGTCAAGTTTACCCGCTACTTTTAACACCAATGACGAAGTTGTAGTGAGTGGAGCTTGGAAAATGGCTAATATCTATGACCTTAGCCAGCTACGTATTGTAGGCTTTGTTCAAAATATGAATAATAAAGAAGTTATGCAAGCAGGTATGGCCGGAAATCCCATTCCTTTTACCATAAATTTAGCCATTAATTCAGCTACACCACAGTTAAATGTGCAGCAGCCGGCTACGCCCAAAACCTACACAATGGATTTTTCCAACACCAACTCACAAGCCGAAACCTATAAGTTTAAACTACTCAAAGATGTTTTACCATCAGGTTGGTCTGCCAGTTTCAGTGTTAATGGAAATACCTCATCAGATTCCTTAATGCTTTCAGTAGGAGCAGGCGCATCCCAGCAGGCAGTTATCACTATTACTCCCAGTGCAGCAACTCCCGGAAAAGGAAAAGTCTATTTAGAAGTTTCCCCGACCTCATCGTTTACAATGTATAAAATCCAGAAAGAAGCTATTTTGATTTCCGGTGTTCCTACGTTAGTGATTAGTAAACATCCGGCAACGACTAATGCGGTAGCCAACGCACTTACCGGAATAAATCGTATTAATGCAACATTAGAAGGTGGTGAAGTTCCACTATTGCCCGCAGACCAATATACTTCCACCAATTTTAAAAATATTTTATGGCATACCGGCTCTGATTATGGAAACTGTGTTAGTGAAGCAGAAGCCGGAAATTTAGTAACCTTTTTAAATACCGGCGGACGAATCATGTTCCAAGGTTCTGATATTGGTTATTATATCAATGGAAACGGCACAACTATGCGCCGCTCTTTGTATCAAAACTATATAGGTGCTCGCTATTTAGTTGATGGCGACGGTAGCGACCCGGCTGAGATTGGGGCTACCACAGACTTTTTACTAAACACCTATGGTTCTGCCTATCTAAATTCAAGTTATTCTCATTATTCTGATAGAATTGCCCCTCGCACTCCTGCGATAGCAATTATGAATTATTTTCAAGCCGGAAGCCCGGATACTGCTGCAGCCTTACGTAATGAGAAGCCAATTACTGGCGGAGGTAGCTACAAAACAGCTTATTTCGCCTTCAGAATGGAAGCCTTAGATGATGCTAGCGTACGGGATTCTATTACCAGCCGTGTGTTCATGTGGTTTGACGGCCTTATTGGCCCCACTGCCTTAGATGATGCCCTTGCCAGAATCACTATGCAGCAAAACTTCCCGAACCCAGCTAATGAAAGCACAACCATTCGTTTCTCTGAAAATTCTAAACCAATTCTGCTCAAAGTTATAGATGTGTTAGGCAAAGAAGTTCATCAGCAGTGGATACCCGCAGGCCAACAAGAAGTTACCATAAATACAGCCAGTTTCGGTAACGGCGTATATATCTACCAACTATCAGACGGAGTTAATCCCATAACCAGCAAAAAATTAATTATACAACATTAATTTAGTAATAAACAAATCGAAAGCCCCTCATAATGAGGGGCTTTCGATTTTAAGGTAACTTTTTTACTACTTTAACGTTTAATACTTAGATAACATCTAACTGGCTTCTACCCGGCATTATTGGTTTATTCAAAGTATAAATATCCGGTAAGCCTTATTGTTAAATTATCAATACCCAAAACACGATGACACCTGAGAGATTGCAGTCCCTTTTCACATTATTAGATGACCCTGACCCTGAAATATATCAAGTAGCTGAAACTGAATTACTTACCTATGCCAAGCATAACCGTATTCAATTAAGGCAGTTACAAAAAGATTTTCCTGCCTTAGCCTCCAAAATCAAAATAGTATTTCAAAAAATAGCCATCCCACAGATATGGCAAGATTTAGCCGATTGGCACTTAACAGGCGGAAAAGACTTATTAACGCCTTGGTTATTACTGACTAAATTTGAACATCCAGATATAGATACCCAACAGTGTAAAAATCAAATAAACAGGATTTTAAATCTAATTTGGCTGCGGCAAATGCCTAATATGAACATGGAGCAACGGCTACAACAAATTCATCAGTTATTATTTGACATAGAAAGTTTTAGATTTGGTTTAGCGGAAAACAAACCCACATCCGGTGCATATTTATTGTCTGATATTTTGGACAACAAATACACGTCCTTTTTCCCCATGATGTTGTTATTTTACGTAATTTGCCAAGAATTAGACATTCCGGTTCAGTTTATAAAAGTAAAATCAACAGATGAAACCTGCGAAACACGAGATAAAGAAGCTATTTATTATTTCTTACGCTTTTTTGGGGAAGGAACGTCCCGTAAAATAAGTGAATTTTATCTTGTGATGGCTGATAATAAGGACGTTGGGGATGCCGTAATTTACAATGAGAAAGATTTTTTAGATCTGATTCAATTAGATAAAACAAGATTCAATAACACTAATTTTTGTGCGATGAGTAACATACAAATATTTAGGGAACTTTCTATACTGTTAGCTCGTACCTATTCTGAGGATAATGCGCTTTTGTGCAGGCATAATTTATTCATTCATGAATTATTTAAGGATATTTTAGTTGGTTTTAAAAAGTAGTTTTTGGGGGTTTCTATGCGGTACCTGAGTTTAATTAGCTGGCGGGTTTTCGGGAGCGTCTTTTTGGGTTTCTTAGGAGGGGCGGCTTTCGTTTATTGGCTTCTTTCGCCTTCGGAAAATATTCATGACGGTGAGGTACGTTCATTGCCATTCACACGTGCAAGCAGCACTGGTACAGTATCTTTATTTGGAACGGCTGCTGAAAGAGCTATACCGTCAGTTGTGTATATTCATTCTACTCACGAAATTCAAGACGAACATGACTTTTTCGGTGTTGCAGAATTACTAAACCCCGGAACTGAGGTTCATGGATCAGGAGTTATCATTTCATCAGACGGATATATCGTAACCAATTATCACGTTATAGAAAACGCCAATAAAATCTGGATACGTTTATCAGACCACCGCTTATTTGAAGCCGAGATTATCGGGAGAGATAAACACACGGATTTAGCTGTTTTACGGATAGATGCTCCCAATTTAAAACCCATTCAGTTTACGAATTCAGATGCAGTAAAAGTTGGCGAATGGGCATTAGCTATTGGCTCTCCATTTAATTTACATTCTACGGTAACTGCCGGAATTGTTAGCGGAAAGGGACGGTGTATTGGCGCTATCAGCCAGCAAGTTAGCGACCCATCAGAATATACTACAGAGTCATTTATCCAGACTGACGCTGCCG
>JAIXKT010000044.1:0-111769 GCA_026932145.1 Bacteroidia bacterium | reverse complement strand
GTTAGCGACCCATCAGAATATACTACAGAGTCATTTATCCAGACTGACGCTGCCGTGAATCCGGGAAATTCCGGCGGTGCATTGGTTAATATAGACGGGCAGCTAATCGGAATCAATACCGCTATCGCTTCTCAAACAGGAAATTTCTTTGGATATAGCTTCGCGATACCTGCCAATATCGTTCAGAAAATAACTACTGACATCATAAAATATGGCTTAGCCCAGCGCGGCTTCGTTGGGATTTCGGTTCAAGATGTTGATGAAGACATCGCCCAAGAAAAACATCTGCCTTCTGTGAAGGGTGCATACGTAGTAAGCCTAAACTCAAAAGAAGGGCAATCTACAGCAGGAATTAAAGTGGGAGATATTATCGTAGGGGTACGCGGAAAATTGGTATCATCAGTAGCAGAAATTCAGGGAATCTTGGCATTGTACACCTACGGTGACTTAATAGAGTTGAGTTTGCTACGCGGAAACGGCCTTGTGAACCTAAAAATACCACTCAAAAAAGAAACTGATTTTGCCAAAAAAGTCATCAAAAATGGCGAAACACAAGCACAGTTAATTTAAACAAAAATTTAACTATCTGATTATCAATGAAAATCATTTTGTAAAAAATATAATTTATTGTTGCCGGATAGTTTTTTTCTCCTAACTTTGCGGCATCATTTCAATATGAGTTCAGTTGATTCTGTAGCTCAGCTGGTAGAGCACTTGACTTTTAATCAAGGGGTCTTGGGTTCGAATCCCAACAGAATCACACATCAAAGACTACGCAAGTAGTCTTTTGTTTTTACCGCAATGCAGGTTAGCAAAACACAGCCGTATTTTTCTCTAAAACAACTATGTTTTTAGGGCAAGGAACAGTCGTTCGCTCGGTAGGCTCATTTTATCGAGTACTGTTAAAACATTCCCCTGATAAACCCATTGAATGTACGTTACGCGGAAAAATCCGATTACAAAATCTCAAAACAACAAATCCCATCGCAGTAGGTGATAAAGTCCTGATTTCCAGAGAATCTACCGGAGAACCCGTTATCACTGAAATACTGCCCAGAACGAACTATATCTTACGTAAAGCAACGAACCTCTCTAAACAAGAACATATTCTTTGTGCTAATATTGACCAGCTACTGCTGATAATAACCCTAAGTTCTCCCGCAACTACTTTGGGCTTCATAGACCGCATTTTGGTTACAGCAGAAGCCTATCATATTCCTACAAGGTTGATAATCAACAAAATAGATTTGATTCCCGAGATATTTCATGAAGAATTAAAAAAATATATAAATATCTATGAATCAATTGGATACGATGTTTATGCTTTGTCTGCTTTAGATACAAATGCTCAAGATACCATTCGAGGTATATTGTCTAATCGGATAAGTTTTTTGATTGGACTTTCCGGTAGCGGAAAATCTACCATTATAAATCGTGCAGAACCCAGTTTAAATTTAAAGGTAGGAAGTTTATCAAATTTTAGTAATCAAGGAAAACATATTACAACTTTTGCAGAGATGCACCAGCTACCAAATCTGGGAGGGGCAGTGATTAACGCGCCAGGTGTTCGTGAATTTAGTTTAACAGGATTCCAAAAAAACGAGATTGGCCAATGGTTTCCTGAAATTAGAAGTCGGATGCATCAGTGTAAATTTTCTAACTGCCTACATCTGAATGAGCCGGCTTGCGCAGTCAAAGAAGCTGTACAAAATCAAAAAATAGCCACATCCCGCTACAACTCCTATGTCGGAATGCTACAACACAATGATTAAAATACAGTTAGAAACAAAAATATTACCTACAAAACGACCTGAATATCAATATTCGTAGCAGGAATCTCCAACCTGTATGGTGAGTTTTTTGTGGGCTGAAGGCTCACAAAATCCTATAACTTGAGCTTTTAGGTTGAAAGAATGTGCTGCCTGAATGATTTGGTTTGCAGTTTGAATATCCGTATAAATTTCAAGACGATGCCCCATATTAAAAGTTTTATACATCGCCGACCAAGGTGTGGGCATCGTTTGCTGAATAAGTTGAAATATAGGGGGAACCGGAAATAGATTGTTTTTAACGATATGCAGTTTATCTATAAAATGCAGGCACTTTGTTTGCCCCCCACCAGTGCAATGAATAAGTCCGTGAATTTTATCCCTTAGTTCATTGATTATCAATAACAAAAAAGGTGCATAAGTTCGAGTAGGAGAAAGGGCTAACTTTCCAATGGTTATAGATAATTCTGGATGAATATCCGTTACGCGATATTTTCCCACATAAGCAGCCTTTGGGTCTAATAGATGATCAAAAGATTCCGGATAGGTTGTGGTATATTCATGGCAAAACAGGTCGTGTCTGGCGCTGGTAAGTCCGTTGCTCCCGATGCCGGAATTGTAGCTGGTTTCATAAGAGGCTTGGCCATCAGAGGCGATTCCAACAATGACGGATTCAGGGCTGATTTTGGCATTAGAAATAACGTTTTTCCGTAAAATCCGGGTAGTTACGGTTGCATCAACGATAATAGTTCGTACAAGATCGCCTACATCAGCAGTTTCTCCGCCGGCTCTGTAAATAGGCATCCCCAATTGGGAAAAGAAGTCTCCTATTTCTTCAAATCCACTGATGATTTCTGCGATAACCTCTCCGGGGATGTAGCGGCGATTCCGCCCGATAGTGCTGGACAATATCAACCCTTCATGAGTAACACCGGCGCAGAGTAAGTCGTCTGTATTCATAACCACAGCATCTTGGGCAATTCCACGCCAAACGGATAAGTCGCCGGTTTCCCGCCAATATAAATAAGCCAACGAACTCTTGGTGCCGGCACCATCAGCGTGCATCAATGAACAATAATTTTCATCAGAGCCCAAATAATCCGGTAATATTTTGCAAAAAGCATTGGGAAATAAACCTTTATCTAAATGAGCAATCGCCTTGTGAATATCTTCTTTACCCGACGATACTCCCCGAAGTGCATAATAATCCATACGCAAATTTGCAAAACCTTATGGAATAAAAAACATCCTCAAAAAGTATAAATCAACCGAAGTTGCTTCTAAAACAAAACCTAATATTAAAAACATATAACTTATTGATTATGAGCGAATAATGTTTTTGACTAACCAAAAATCTTAGACTAAGCGGATTTTGTTAGAAAAAAATTACTAACTTTGCAAAAAAAATATTGGATTTACTTAAATCTTTTTTATTATGTCATACCAAATTACGATAACCCCCCGCGAAGTGGATACCGTTCTCAAAAAGTTGATTTTGAAAGACGGCTACGACTTAACGTTAGACTTAGCTAAGAGTCATGGAGTCTATATGTATGATTCCAAGTACGAGCGCGAGTTGTTAGATTTTTTTACTTGCTTCGCCTCCCTGCCTATTGGGTATAACCACCCCAAAATGATTTCAGATGCAATTTTTAAGGAGAACTTATTATTGGCGGCACTTTCAAATCCTTCAAACTCAGATGTGTACACTACTCAGTATGCTAACTTTGTGAAGACCTTTTCCCGTGTAGCAGTACCCTCTTATCTGAAATATGCGTTTTTTATTTCCGGAGGCGCTCTTGCCGTTGAAAACGCCATAAAAGTAGCAATGGATTGGAAAGTGCAAAAGAACTTTCAAAAAGGCTATCGTAAAGAGGTCGGCACCCGCGTGATTCATTTTGAAGAGGCATTTCATGGCCGCACCGGCTACACGATGAGCCTTACAAATACAGACCCAGCGAAAGTACGTTATTTTGAAAAATTTGACTGGCCACGAGTACTAAACCCTAAAATCGTTTTTCCTTTTTCGGATGAAAATCATGAAGATTTACTCAGAAGAGAAGCCCTTTCGATAGCTCAAATCAAGCAGGCTTTCCGTCAATATCCAGATGAAATATGCTCCATAGTGATTGAACCTATTCAGGCAGAAGGCGGTGATAACCATTTTCGTAGAGAATTTTTTGAAACACTACGTCAATTATGTGATGAAAACGAATGTATTTTAATTTATGATGAAGTCCAAACCGGCGTTGGGCTTACCGGAAAATTCTGGGCACATGAGCACTTCGGCGAAAAAGCCAGACCGGATATTGTCTGTTTTGGTAAAAAAATGCAGGTTTGCGGTATCATCGTTAGCGAACGAATAGACGAGATTGAAACCAATTGCTTTAAAGTACCTTCCCGTATCAACTCTACTTGGGGTGGAAACTTAGCCGATATGGTGCGCGCTGATAAAGTCTTACAGATTATTGAAGAAGACGGCCTCGTAAATCAAGTAGAACACAACGGCAATTATCTGATAGAGCAGCTTAGCACCGTAGCAGCATCTCATCCCGGAGTATCTAATGTTCGCGGCAGAGGGCTAATGTGCGCCATAGATTTACCTACCTCAGAACAACGAAACCAATTTATCAAAAAAGGATTAGAGCAAAATATCATGTTTTTAGGCTGTGCACAAAAAACAGTCCGATTCCGCCCAGCCCTGATTACCGAAAAACAAGATATAGACAAAGCCATTGTAGCTATGGATAAAATCTTGTCCGAAATAGAAGCATAAAAACATTCAAATATAGAGCCACAACTTTGGCATAGAGAAGTTGAACCCGATACAGTCCGAGAATGCAAGCATTCTCGGACTGTATCATTAAAACCAAACCCGAATATGGATAAGATGAACTTAGACACCACCTATTATGAACGTTGTATCAAAACCTTAGAAAAAGCGTATGATTTACTGCTTCAAACAGACCCAGAAGATATTGACTACGATATGTATCGCTTAGCTTGTATCAAAGAGTTTGAAATAATTTTAGAACAAAGCGGTAAACTCCTCAGAAAAGCCTTAAAACCATATTTTTATACATCAAGAGCAGTAGATAGGTTGTTTTTTAAAGATGTATTTCGGCAGGCTGTTATCAGAAGCATTATCTCTATTGATTTGTCTGAAAGGTTTTTGGAGTATCGCGAAAATAGAAACAACACTACCCATGATTATGGAGCAAAATTTGCCGAAGGGATGTTGGTTTTGCTGCCCAAGTTTATCGCAGATGCAAAACAAATAGCTAAAGCCATCAAACGTCAAAACCATGATTTTGAGAGATAAAGATAAAAAAAGCCTATTAGCTATTTTCAGTACCTTAAACATACCGGTAGAAATCTGGGCATTCGGCAGCCGCGTAAGCGGAGAAGCCCACGAAGGTAGCGACCTCGACTTAGTAATCCGAACCCATAACCTACAAAAACTATCCAACGAAACTTTTCTAAACCTAAAAGCCAAAATACAGCAAAGCAATATCCCTATATTGGTAGAACTATTTGACTGGAATCACCTCCCAAAAGGATTCCTCAAAAATATAGAAAATAACCACGAGTTATTGTTCAGCAACCTAAGTATGGCCACAAATAATCTTGAAAAAGAAATACAATAAAATCATACTGATATTCAGGGTTTTATTAAGGATTTTAATCACTTCTTCTGCTGAAAATAAAACACTCATTTGCGTTTTTAGTAAAGTATTGTAAAATCTAATTCACCCAATAATCATGACACAAGTTAAAACAAAAAGAGTTTATGACCCATACAGCGTAGAAGACGGAGTTAGAATATTAGTTGACGGCCTTTGGCCACGAGGAATAAAAAAAGAAAAGTTGAAATATGATATTTGGGAAAAACAGCTTGCCCCTTCCACATCTCTCCGCCAATGGTTTCATCAAAACAAAATTAATAATTGGGAAAAATTCAAATCTTTGTATAGTCAGGAATTGCAGGAATCTGATGTAGTGAAGAATTTTGCAAAAAATATGACACAATATCAGGTAATAACGCTCATTTATTCAACCAAAGATACAGAACATAATCACGTTCTGGTCTTAAAACCTTTTTTAGAAAATCTATTGAATACCTAAATACTTATCAAAGAATGCTAAAACAACAGCAAAATTAACCCAGAGTAAGAAAACCAACAACCATAAATCAGGCAAAACCATAAGCTGCTTTATGCCGTTTTAGCAATATTCAATTTTATTTTTGTTAAATCTATGAGCCAAAAGAAAGATTTAATGCCGCCTGAACATGATTTTATTGCTGTTCAAATGGGAAAAAATCATCAAACCCAAAAAACATTCTTACTTTTGCCTTATAATTATAAAAACATTAAAAATAAAAAATATGTCGGCATCTATGCGAATTTATAGAAGCATTTATGTTTTAATCTGTGTGCTGCTTTTTTTGCAGATAAAATCGGCTTTGGCTCAAACCACGATATATTCACAAACGTGGAACAACGGTGTGGGGGATTGGACGTTAAACACAAGCGACCAAAGCAGTGTAGCCGGTGGGGATTGTAATTTCTGGACAGTAAACGATGAATATCCAGGCGGCTTTTTTGGGATGATTCCCAATACCCCGAATCAGCCGGCGGGCATTACCGGTAACCCGCAAAGCTATTATATGCACATCCTCTCTGACTTTGCCCAGCAACAAGGTATCTTGAATGCTAATTTTCAGACGGCTGGCAGTGGAAATTGCTCAGCTACACAAAGCTTTTTTACACGCTCTCCGGTAATCAACACCTCCGGCCAAACAAGTGTAACGGTAAAGTTTTACTGGCTATGCAAAGGAGGAACAGCCTCTTATGGCAAATTCTGGTATAGTACAGACGGCGGAACCTCATGGACTCAATATACTTCAGTTGGTACCGGTGGCCAGATGCGAAACCAAGCTACATGGAAAAGCGAAAGTTTTACAAACGCAATATTTGACAACCAATCTAACTTACGTTTCGGTTTTCAGTTTACAGCAGGCAGTAACGGTAGCGACCCGCCATTAGCAATAGATGAATTTTTAGTAATCGTACCAGTTGTTGCTAACAGCATCACGACCGACATCCTGAATCCATCAAGCTATTGCGCCGGTAGCTCTATCTCAATTCCATTTACATCTAGTGGAACATTTAATGCCGGTAATGTTTACACAGCTCAATTATCTGATGCAAGTGGAAGTTTCAGCGCTCCGGTAATCTTAGGAACGTTGAACAGCACTGCAAATTCCGGAACTATTAGTGGAACAATCCCCTCCGGCCAAACTTCTGGTACAAACTATCGTATTCGAGTTATTTCAAACAACCCTTCAGTTACTGGAAATCAAAGTGTTACGGTTATCACAATCGTTAATCCGGCAACGCCTTCTTGCGCCAGTAACAGCCCGCTTTGCGTAGGTGCAAATCTAAATTTACAGGCAAACAGCAGCAATTTAGGAGCCGCATTTTACTGGACAGGCCCCAGTGGCTATACCTCTACCAGCCAAAATCCATCCCGCCTAAATGTTACTACAGCAATGTCCGGCACATATTCAGTTGTTTCTATCGTAAGCGGATGTACCAGTGCCGTTTGCTCTGTTAATGTAACAGTTGATAACAAGCCAAATCCGCCTATTGCCAACAATAACAGCCCTATCTGTGCTAATGAAGATTTACAGCTAATTGCTTCAAACGTTGCCGGCGCAACTTCTTATTATTGGTCAGGGCCAAATGGTTTTACTTCAACGAGTCAAAATCCGACTATTACCGGAGTTACCACTGCCGCTGCCGGCACTTACAGTGCGTATGCTATTACCGGAGGCTGCTCCAGTAATGTTGCAACTACTGTTGTAACCATTAATCCGGCTCCCAACCCGCCGGCAACAGCGTCCTCTAACTCTCCTGTGTGCGTAGGTGCAACCTTGCAACTAAATGCCAGTAACGTTGCCGGAGCTTCCTATTTATGGACAGGACCCGGCGGTTATTATTCAACTACTCAAAATCCATCAATTTCTAATGTAACAGCCGCTCACGCAGGTACTTATGATGTAGTTACGATTGCGGGTGGGTGTACCAGTTTAACGAAGTCGGTAACAGTAGTGGTTAATAGTGGACAATCTGCTCCTACTATTGGAAGTAACAGCCCGCTTTGCCCAGGGCAAGACCTTAACTTAACAGCAAATACAGTTGTAGGCGCATCATATTATTGGACGGGGCCAAATGCTTTTACTTCAACCAATCAAAATCCCAATAGACTGGGTGTAACAACTGCTGATTCAGGAGTTTATAACTGTGTGGTAATTGTTGGCACCTGTACTTCGGCAGTAGCTAATGTTACTGTTTCAATAGGCAGTTTACCGGCTCCCACCATTAGCAGCAATTCTCCAGTTTGCCCAGGAGATTCATTAAAATTACGAGCTAATAATATTTCGGGAGCTTTATTCCGCTGGAACGGTCCAAGTGGTTACACATCAACCTCTCAAAATCCAAATAGATTGAATGCAAACGGCTTGATGTCAGGTACTTATACTTGCTTTTACACTTTAAATGGCTGTACTTCTGCTACTGCTTCTATCACAGTTACGGTAGGTTCCGGAACTCCCCCCATCAGCAGTAATTCTCCAATTTGTGCCGGAGATACGTTAAAACTTACTTGTTCTACCGCCGGAGCTACTACGTACAGTTGGAGCGGCCCAAATGGTTTTACCTCCGGTCTGCAAAATCCAAACATTCTAAATGCGACTGCGGCAGCATCCGGAACCTATAATTTGTTTACTGTCAGTGGAACTTGCACAAGTGCAACCGCATCAATGTCGGTAACTGTTAATACAAAACCAACTACACCTACCGCCGGTGGCGGCGGCTCTTACTGTGTAGGCCAAACCGTCAATTTAACAGCATCAACTGTGGCTGGAGCTACTTATAGCTGGACAGGCCCAAATAGTTATACTTCTACGCCTCAAAATCCAGCTCTTACCAACGTTACTACCGCCATGAGCGGAACGTATTCAGTAGTAGCAATTATCGGCACTTGTACGAGTTCCGTAGCTACAGTTACCGTAACGATTAATGCTGCTCCGACTACTCCTACCGCCGGTGGCGGCGGTACTTATTGTGCCGGCCAATCAGTTAATTTAACGGCATCAACTGTGGTTGGAGCTACTTATAGTTGGACAGGCCCAAATAGCTTTACTTCTACGTCTCAAAATCCGACACTTACCAGCACTACTACCGCCATGAGCGGAACGTATTCAGTAGTAGCAATTATCGGCACTTGTACGAGTTCCGTAGCTACAGTTACCGTAACGATTAATGCTGCTCCGACTACACCTACTGCTGGTGGCGGCGGCTCTTACTGTGTAGGCCAAACCGTCAATTTAACAGCATCAACTGTGGCTGGAGCTACTTATAGCTGGACAGGCCCAAATAGTTTTACTTCTACGTCTCAAAATCCAACTCTTAATAATGTTACTACTGCTATGAGTGGAACGTATTCAGTAGTAGCAATTATCGGCACTTGTACGAGTTCCGTAGCTACAACCACTATAACCGTTAATACTACCCCTGCTGCTCCTGCTGCCGGTGGAAATCCTGCTGTTTGTTCTGGGGATACCATCCACTTAACAGCATCAACTGTTGCCGGAGCTACTTATAGATGGATGGGGCCTAATGGTTTTAATTCAACTGTACAAAATCCGCTTATTCCAAATTCCACTACTGCTATGAGTGGAACATATAGTGTAGTGGCTATTGCCGGTGCGTGTACCTCAGCAGCAACTACTGTAACGATTACGGTAAATCCTTCTCCGGCAAGCCCTGTAGCCAGCAATAATAGCCCTGTATGTGAGGGCGGAAGTGTAAATCTAACAGCATCTACCGTTACAGGAGCTACTTACTACTGGGCGGGGCCTAATGGATTTAACTCAACACTTCAAAACCCAACGCTTACCAATGTATTACCGGCTTCTAACGGAAACTATACCGTAGTGGCTATTAGCGGTGGTTGTACGTCTTCGGTTGCTACAACTACTGTAGGGGTCGTTCCAACATCAACATCACCTACAATAAACTCAAACAGTCCTGTTTGTGAAGGAGATACATTGTTTTTATCAACGCCTACCATACCAAGCGGTACTTATGTATGGACGGGATCTAACGGGTTCACAAGTTCTGCGAATAACCCGACTATTGCTAATGTAACACTCTCGGATTCAGGTACATATAGTTTATATGTGATTGCAGCAAGTTGTACGAGTTTAACAGGATCGGTTGTCATTGCGGTAAATCCTAAACCAGCAGCTCCCTTAGCAAGTAATTCAGGGCCAGTTTGTGAAGGGAGCAATGTTCAGCTAACCGCAACTACAGTTACGGGTGCTACTTATGTATGGAGAGGACCTAATGGGTTTAGTTCAGCATTACAAAATCCTACTTTGAACACAGTAACAATTGCAGATTCGGGCGTTTATTCTGTTCGAGCTATTGTTAATGGGTGCACAAGTGATTCATCAGCTACAACTGTAATTGTTAATACAATACCTTCAGTACCCGTTATTACATCACCTTCTCAGGTTTGTGTTGGGGACACATTGCTGCTTCGGATAAGTAACTATGACTTAAATGTAAGCTATTCTTGGACAGATCCTTCTGGAAATCCAATCAGCGGGACATCCGGAGACTCGCTACTGATTACCTCTGCTAATACAAGTCAAGCTGGTGTTTATTCTGTTTCTGCTACTAAAAATAGCTGTTCAAGTAGCGCTAATTCAGCCGTTATTAACGTGGTAGATTGCTCTGCGCTTATCATAGATGCTGTTTCTAACACAACAATTTGCTGGGATAGTACGTTTGTCGTTCGGTTTCATATTGAAAAGACTACACCTAATGCAGGGAATCAATATACTTTAGAGATTTCTGATGCTTCGGGCAGTTTTGCCTCAGCTACTGTTTTAGCAACAATTTCCAGCACACAAGTTAATGATTCTTTTGTAGTTACGATGCCTAATACGGTTTTTCCGGGAACTGGCTACCGTCTGCGGGTGTTGAGTTCATCTCCTATGCTTACATCTGCACCAAACTCGGTAGATATAACAGTGCAGGACTGCTCTTTCCCAACTATTACAACGAATAATCCGGTTATATTAGCTTATTGTGCCGGAGACACGATGTTAATTCCGTTTACTACGACCGGTACTTTCCAAGCCGGAAATTCATTCAGAGTAGAACTATCGGATTCTACCGGCAGTTTCGCTACTCCTACGGTGCTAATTCCCTTGAATCAAACATCTCCATTACAAGTTGTGTTGCCAAATTCAAGTGCGTATGGAATCGGTTATCGGGTTCGTGTGTTTGGAACAGCTCCAAGCGTTACAGGAACAGGTAATGGAACAGACCTTACGATATTCGCACGCCCGGTAGCCGGCACAGTATCATCAACGCAAGTAATATGCACTGGAGCAGATGTAGTACTACGCCTGAATGGAGCTATTGGCACGATACAGTGGCAAACCTCTGTAGATAGTGTTAATTTTGTAGATGTTTCAGGAGCTAATACAGATACATTATTTGTAAGTTCTGTTACCTCCCGAGTATATTACCGAGTAAGCGTAAGCAATGGTGTTTGTACACCGGCCTATTCTAATGTAGTACGTATCGGTGTGGTACCTCCGCCTTTAGCCGGATTTATTCATGGTGAAGGTACTATTTGCTTCAATACCGGAGGAACTTGGACTTTAACTATGTATAGCGGAACAATCCAATGGCAAAGTTCTACAGATGGAACTACATTTAACGACATCCCCGGTGAAACCGATTCAACATTAACATTTAATAACTTAACCACAACAACTTACATTCGTTCTTTGGTTACTCGTACTGGCTGCGCAACTGATACTACCGGAATCTTAACTATTTCGGTACTTCCTGAAGTACAAGCTAACTTTACTGCCAGCAAGGATACAGTGATAATGCCTAATGCTGAAATCCAGTTTACAAACACCTCTGCTCCCGCTGGTAACTCTAATTGGCATTTTGGAGATAGAATCTACAGCAATATAGCCAATCCTACACATCGCTACAATGCTCAAGGAACGTATCAAGTAGAATTGATTTATGTAACCGCACAAGGCTGTGCAGATACTGTTGTAAAAACTATTGTTGTACTTTCAGAGCAACCGGACTTTTTTATTCCCAATACATTCACGCCTAATGGAGACGGACGCAATGACCAGTTTGCCCCAATCTACGGAAATACCTATACCGGCTATGTAATGCAGGTATATGACCGCTGGGGACAACTTGTTGTTGAACGAAACAATAATAGCTGGGACGGAGCAGATAACCCCGAAGGAGTTTATGTTTATGTCATTAAAGCTAAAACGACTTCCGGAGGCGAAGAAACTTTTTATGGAACAATTACTTTGATTCGTTAAAACCAAGTACTTATAAACCAAAAGGGGCTGTCTAAATTTTTTGGACAGCCCCTTTTAGCGTATCCTGATTTCTACGTTCGGCTATTAAACTATTGAATTTGTTTTTATGTGAATAGAAAGACTTTACGACATACCTGTATCTGAATTAAAAATAACTTTGTAAATATTTAGTAATAAACGATAGTTTTTGCTGCACCATGAAAAATCACCTCATCTTTTGGTTTAACCTTTTTGGGATTCAGTTTTGGACTATCTGGTTGCTCTGCTATCTGGGAGGAGTATTTGTCTATGCACAAGATTTATCCTGCGAGTATCGTAAGGGATTGCTCCGTGCCTACTGGACTGCTGAAGTAGATACAACACAAGAAATTTTTCAAGATAGAATTCTGAACCTACAAAATAACCTTCAAGGAGCAAAAATCTATTCTAAATATCCTAACCATTTAATACCGGAGAATAAATCCTTAGCTAACCTAACTCGGTTGGTTGAAATTCAATTGATAGACACTATTCCCATTCCGGTGGCATTACAACATTGTTTGAAATCAAGATTGTTTGAATGGGTTGAGCCGGCTTATGTGTATCATTCTTTTTGGAATCCTAATGATAGTTTATTTTCTTCTCAGGATGCTTTGGCTCGTATTCAGATGCCTGCCGCATGGGATATTACCACCGGTGATTCTAACCAAGTTATAGCATTGGTAGATTTAGGTTTTCAATTAACGCATCCTGATTTATTGGGTAAATTCAACATAAATCCCTTAGAAGTGATAGATGGTTTGGATAACGACCAAGATGGCTTTATTGATAACGTATTAGGTTGGGATTTTGGGGATAGCGATGGGGATGTTTCCTATGGAAATGGCAATATCAACATACATCACGGAACGTGGGTAGCCGGTATTGCCGGAGCTACAACGAATAACGGAATTGGTATTGCCGGAGTAGCACCGAATGCTAAACTTTTGCCGATAAAAGTTTGTAGCGATCAAAGCCCTGCCGTTAGCTTTGGCTATGAAGGTATAATTTACGCTGCTGACCATGGAGCAACGGTTATAAATGCTTCATGGGGAGGGCCTTGCAATAGTGAATTTGGTAAAATAGCAGTGCGCTATGCTACCCAAAATAAAGGCTGCGTTGTAGTAGCAGCAGCCGGAAATGACAACGCCCGAAAAGCGAATTATCCCGCTGCATATCCAGAGGTAATATCCGTTGCCTCTGTGGACGGCTCTGACATCCGCTGCGCTTCTTCTGCATATCATCCCACAATAGACTTAACCGCACCAGGAAATATTGCCACAACACAGTATCCAAGTACCTATCGCTTTCACGGCTGTGCAACGTCTTATGCAGCTCCAATAGTTTCCGGCGTAGCCGCTTTACTCAGATCCCGCTATCCAAGTGAATCTAACGAACAAATAACAGCCAGAATCATCAACACTACCGATAATACGAATGCCCTAAATGCAGGTTTCTTAAACCAGTTAGGCAGTGGACGACTAAATGCGTTACAAGCCCTTCAAAATCAGGGAATAGGAACTGCTATACAAGGAATAATGCTTTCGCCTCGCCAACCAATGATAGGAGATACCATTACAATTTCTTTTCAACTAAAAAATCTATTTACAACTTTAAATCAGGTAGCGATAAAACTAACGCCGGAAATTTCCGGCTACTTATCTGCATTAAATGATTCTATTTTTGTGGGAAATATGCTTGCCGGTCAGCAAGTATCAGTTTCCGGATTTCAGTTTATAGTTTTGCCAAGTTGCCCGATAAACGCCCGATTGTATTGCTTTGCGAAAATTATTTCAGGTAGTTTTTCGCAGCAAATTCCCATAGAAATAATGGCAAATACCTCTTACGCTGACCTACAGGGGCTTGGTCTTAATGTTTCTATTGATAGACGGGGTAAATTTGGATATCCTGACTTCCCGCCGGATTTTTCCGTAGGTAAAGGATTACAACTTAGAAACTTGTGCAGCTCGATTTATGAAGGAGGGGCTTTGTTTAGAACATTCCCAAATAATGTCGCAAACAATATTCGGAATGATTTCTATTTGTTAGACAACGATTTAAACTACACGCAGCAGCCACAATTTGTTGCTCCAACGTTGGGAAATACTGCTTTACAAGTAGGCTTTGATGATTTATTTGCACCTATTCCTGCAAACATTCAGATATCTCAAGAGTGGATTGCGTTTTCGGATAGCACTCTATTTGGAACAGGATTGGTAATTATGCGGATTCAGAATGCCAACACCACGAATTTAGACAGCCAGTATGTTGGGCTTTTTGCAGATTGGGATGTAGGAGATTTTTACAATCAAAACCGAGCAAATTATGACCCAGCTTGCCGGCTTGCCTATGCTTATCCATACGATACTACCCGTTTTCCACTTTGGGTGGGAATGGTCTCTTTAGATGACTCATTGCCGGCAAATTGCTATTCTGAGGAAAGCTCATCGTCATTTAATTTTTCGCGACAGGATAAAAATACCGCAATTTCAAGCGGATTAAATCATACCTCAGTTGGTCTAAGTGGTACAGGAACAGATATTTACCAATTTTTATCTGTTGGGCCATTTAGCCTATTGGCAAATGCTACCCGCAAAATCGCCTTTGGGTTCGTTAGCGGAAAATCATTTGCAGAATTGCAGCAAAACTGCACAAAACTGCATCATCTGTATCAATGTTACTCTTTTAAAGCTGAGTGGACCCTTTCTGATACTATAATAAACATTTTAGATACCTTAAAAGCTGTTTCTAACACAAACGCATCTTCTTTTCTGTGGGATTTTGGAGATGGCACAACAAGTTCGGGAAATCAGGCACAACACATTTACAATCAATCAGGTAATTATCTATTGCGCCTAATAGCAAATTCAGGAAACTGCCAAGATACATTAGAACGCCATATTACAATTTTGCCAACAACGGCTACAAGCGTAACCCAACATCAAGTTATTCAGGTGATAACTAAGCCGGAAAACTTGGTTTTTAAAGGACTTTCGCAGGGAACATCCGTTACAATCGTAAGCCCACATGGAAAAATTATTTATCAAGGTAATGTAGATAAAGATGAGTTGCAAATACAACTACCTTCGGGGATTTATGGCTATGTAGCCATTTTCCCTAATAACCTGATAGCCAAAACTGGAAAGGTATTTATTCCGTTCCTAAGATAATATTTGCACCGCGAAAATAAAGTGCTTTAATTTGCAAAGATGAAACGGAAACATTGTTGGACTATATTCCTGCTATGGGTGTTCGCGCTCAGTGGCTTTGCGCAGGATACGTTGCTTTTCCAAGGTTGGGAAGGTCTTAGTTATCTTAGAGTTAATGGCCAGAAATCTTATTTATCAGATACAGGATTGATGGGCTTTCAGCAATACAACAACCGGACCTCAGCCTTTCAAAATGTGTGGGCAAGAAATGGGATTTTCGGCATCAATGAATGTCAAGATTCTGTTTTTAAAACTGCCAATGGAGTGGATACAATCCTTCCGGTAACTCCGGCAAATTATCGTGGTTTTTCAGGAGTTCATATTATAACGAATAGATATACTGCTGAAAATCAGCGTATTGCTGCTTATCACGCTGGCTGTGATTCATTACTTGGCTGTGATTCTCTGAATAATGCAGAAACTTCAGTTGGTTTATATTCTCCTGCTATTGACGTGCGAGGCTATACTCACCTAAAAGCCAGCTTTTGGTATAAATGTGCCGGAGATTTTAATCACGATTATGGCTTGTTTCGTTACTCTTTAGCCACCAACATCCTCCCTCCTTTGCCGGATTCCGCTGATACCACCGCTCCAGATTCAATCTGGAAAACCATGATACCGGATGGCCATACACCAGATTCATCTTCAATAGAACCGGGGCAGCTATCTGAAAATTTAACTTGGAAAAAAATCTCTTATTCTTTCCCAAATTCTTTTGACCATACACAAAATCTTAGCTTAGCTTTTTGGTGGATAAATGATAATGATGGAACGGCACATTTTCCCGGCCTAATTACAGATGACCTTGTGTTACAAGGATTTGAATTTAGAACACTTAACCCCAGTACATTGACATTTTGTCAGGGAGCTACTATAGACTTACCATTTCGCTGTAGTGGAGGTTTATTTACTTCAGGAAATATTTTTTATGTTCAACTCTCGGATATTAATGGAAGTTTTTCGCATCCGGACACTATAGGTGTCTTAAATTCACTGAGTTGCGGAACTATTTTGGCTAAATTACCAATCAGTAAGCCTTCTGGTTCTGGCTATAAATTGCGGGTTGTAGCAACTACTCCACAAACAGTTTCTTTAGAAATGCCGGGAGTTCTGACCATATCAGAAACCCCTGCCTTAACAATTTCTACTAATGGAATACTTTGTTCGGAAGATCAGCCGGTTTTAAAGCCCTCTATCCAGCAGGCACAGACATACCAGTGGTTCCGTGATGGATTACCCATTAGTAATGCAGATACCTTAAAGGTTACTGTGCCGGGAGTGTATCATCTACGAGTAACGTTAAATAACTGCACAATACAAAGTAATACCATAACGGTTGCTAATTCTCCGATTGTAACCTTCCGGATCAATCAAGATACTTTCTGTGTTGGAGGCGCACCCTACCAACTTACAGGCGGTTTACCGCTTGGAGGCAAATATTACGGACCCGGAGTTACAAACGGTGGTATGTTTATCCCCTTTAACGCCGGTGTAGGAATCCACGCCTTGCTATATCGCTATACCAATAATCAAAACTGTACAGCCGAAAATATCGTAACAATATGGGTGTTACCTCTTCCAAGCGCCTCTGTATTAGCAGACTCAGGAACAACTGCTTGCGCAGGAAATACCAAAACTTTAAGACTATCAAACAACAATTTTGATGCAGTTTTGTGGTCAAATGGAGAAACAACTCCTACTATTACAGTTACACAAAACGGAACTTACTCAGCCCAACTCGTTAGTAATTTAGGTTGCAATGCCAATACAGATTCAGTAACGATTACCTTTACCCCCCGAGATACTGCTCAAGCCCCCAGTATAGATTCAATTACATTGAGAGTAACAAATACTGCGCAGTTTATTTATGGACGGACAAACGGCGGTCATAAAATTTTTATTTACAGAAATAATGAACGCATCGGAGAGGCCATAATCGGCTTTGAGGGTGATTGGTCTTTTGAACTTCCCATAAATCTACAACCCGGAGATTATTTCTATGCAAAAGGTTCTTCAGATACAAACTGTGACGGCCTTGTTACCGAAGTGGATGCTTTGTCGCCTTCTTCCAATGTAGTTTATGTAGTTCCCGATGATAATGTTGCTATTCCCAGCGGCTTTTCACCGAATGGAGACAATATTAATGATACTTGGGAGGTTTTTACCCCCCAACAAGCTGCCCGTTTTCCAAATACCTCCGTTACAGTAGTAAATCGCTGGGGAACGGTTGTTTTTAAATCAGATAACTACAACAATAATTGGGACGGAGGCGGATTACCTGATGGAGTATATTTTTACACAATTGATATTAAGCAACTTAACCGGATATTTAAAGGTTCACTAACGATTTTGAGATGAAAAGGAGTTTGTTTTTATGCTGTTTAATGGGTTTTTTTATAGCTGCTTACGGGCAGCAGGAGAGTCATTATACGCAATATATGTTTAACCGGTTAGTGTTGAATCCGGCTTTTACCGGCGTAACTGGTGGCACGTCTCTCACGGCTTTGTATAGGGCACAGTGGGTTGGCTTTGAGGGAGCACCACGTACTTACAACGTAAGTGGGCACACCTCATTAGGAGATTATCGGGGAGGTATTGGCCTATTTGCTATCGGAGATAAAATAGGCCCATTTTCCAAAACTACCGTAGGTCTGAATTATGCTTATCGTTTTGCGTTATGTAGTGGCCAAAATCCGCTATATCTTTCTTTTGGCATACAAGGTGCTGTATTAAACTTTTTATATGACAGAGATCAAGTCAGTAGTAGAGTAGGAAGCGACCCTGCCCTGCAACCCCCTAACAACATCAATACATGGAAACCGGATTTTGGTGCCGGTATATTTTTACATGGAACAAAAGGTTATGTAGGTATCTCAGCAGCCCACATTGTTCCGGTAAAACTTACTGATAATGCTAAACTTGTGCCCCAAATATGGCTCTTAGGTGGTTATGACATAGATATTTCAGACCAAGTAGCACTAACCCCCAGCGCACAACTTCGTTACGCCCCCGAAGCCCCCGTACAATTAGACGCTTCCTTGACAGCAATGTTTGCAAACGTTTTTTGGGCAGGAATTAACTATCGGCTACAAAGTGCAGTAGGATTTTTAGCGGGAGTCCAACCGCTTCCCTCCCTTAGAATCGGTTATGCCTACGATTGGTCATATAGCCCCAAAGCATTCAATTTTGGAGCATCTCACGAAATATTCCTCTCATACACATTTCGGAATAACGCTACCCCTATCCGCAGAGCTAATGGAGGTTCCATACATCCCAGATATTTTTAACGATGAAGCTAATACAGCAAAATGCTCTGTTTGAAGAGTTTGAGCATTCGGATGAACTCCCGCTTGATGAACAAGGTCTTTTAATAGCCGCTTGGGATGCAGCTAATTACGCATACGCACCCTATTCAGAATTTCAGGTAGGATGCGCAATTCTGCTAACTAACGGAGAGATAATAATAGGCTCTAATCAAGAGAACATAGCATTTCCTTCAACAATGTGTGCAGAGCGCAGCGCATTATTCGCAACAAGCGCACAGGGAAAAACAGAACTTATCGCAAAAATGGCTATTCGAGTGCATTATCGAAAAAAACTGTATGATAATCCCATAACCCCTTGTGGCGCGTGCCGGCAAGTTATGGCAGACTACGAAAAAAGAGCAAAACGAAATATCATCGTATTAATGCAAGGTGAAACCGGAAAAATACTGCGCACAACCGGAATAGCCCAAAACCTATTGCCATTCAGCTTCTCTTTTTAGTACAGCAAAAATGCGTACACTGTTCTTGACCCTGATTATCAGTACGTTATTATTCATCTCTTGTAAACAAGAAAAACAACCTCCAATACCTCCCGAGAAAATCCGTATAGTTCTGCAAGAAATGCTCATTGCCCAGCAAGGTTATGAGCTAAGCGGCTTAGAAGCCACTGTTAAAGAACAAAAAATAGCCGCAGCATACACCCAAATATTGAAAAATGCACAAATTCCCAAAGACCAATTTGAAGCTGCACTAACTTATTATTACGCCCACCCAGAATTGTTAGAGCAGATATATACCAAAATGACCGAAGAACTACAAATCTTACAGAGCCAGCAATAAAGTTTTGTTTTTCTGATAAAGTTTGGAGAAATTGAATAAAAAAATCACATAATTTTGTAAAAGAATGAGTTTAAGAGGAAAAACGATATTTGTAACCGGTGGTTCCCGCGGAATAGGTTTAGCAATTGCCAAAAAAGCAGCCTTAGATGGCGCTAACATAGTAATTGCTGCGAAAACAGCAGACCCTAATCCAAAACTACCCGGAACCATTTACACAGCTGCCCAAGAAATAGAAGAAGCCGGCGGAAAAGCACTACCACTTGTCGTAGATATTCGCTTTGAAGACCAAGTGCAAACAGCCGTAGAAAAAACACTTGAAACATTCGGTAAAATAGATATTTTAATCAACAACGCGAGTGCTATCAGCCTAACCCCAACCCTACAAACGCCGCTAAAAAAGTATGACCTGATGAACCAAATCAATGCTCGCGGAACATACCTATGTAGCTACACTTGCCTGCCTCACCTGCTTAAAAGCGAATCTCCCCATATTTTAAACTTATCTCCACCGCTTAACATGGACCCTAAGTGGTTTGCCAACCACGTAGCCTACACAATGGCTAAATACGGAATGAGTATGTGTGTCTTAGGCATGGCAGAAGAATTTCGCGGAAAAGTTGCTATCAATGCGCTTTGGCCTAAAACAGCAATAGCTACCGCAGCAGTCCAAAATCTACTGGGCGGAGACGAAATCGTAAAAAGAAGCAGAATCCCTGAAATTATGGCTGACGCAGCCTACTGGATTTTAAACCAACCCACTGCTACAACCGGTAACTTCTTTATTGATGAAGAAATCCTGAAAAATCAAGGAATGACCGAATCCGAACTTCAAAAATATGCAGTTCAGCCCGGAATGGAGCTAATCCCAGACTTTTTTGTATAAACAAAAAATAAATTTTCAAATTACGCATAAGAGTATGATTTTTTTGCTTTTATTTGCGAGTAAATACTGACGACAACTTAATTAGAAAATAAGCAATGGAACGGAAACCACCTAAAACCTTTGAAGACTTAATCGTATGGCAACGTGCACACCAGCTAACCCAAGAAATAATTCGCTGGGTAGAGAAAAATAATCCCGTATTCGCCGACGAAATCGAAAAAACAGCTCTCCTAATAGCCACCGGAGTGATAGAAGGCTATAAGAGAAAAGAACGAACACAAAAAATTAAATCCCTCGAAAACACATCTGTTCATATAGATTGTTTACGCTACCTAATAATCTTATCCAAAGACTTAGGGGTTCCTGATACAGAGTCTCTATTTGAACTGATAGACGAAGTCGCCCGCTTAGCCCACAGCTACACAAAAGCCTTGTATATCGCACAAAATAACACAATAGCTTGCTAATCTAAATAACTAATTTAGCAGATTATACAATTGTTATTTTGAATAATTTAGATAAAAGGCCTATTAGATAATAGTTTACTAAAAAACTTTTTTTGGGAACACTTTGTTGGATAACATAAGAACTCTGAATGAGTTCGTTGTCTGTAAATGAAAATATATACTAAAAAAGGAGATACCGGAACTACGTCATTGATTGGCGGAACCAGAGTACCTAAAAATCATCTGCGAGTAGAATGTTACGGAACTATTGATGAGTTAAATTCTTGGTTTGGGGTCTTGAGAGATCAAAATACCATTCTAAAAGAAAGCGAGTTGATACAAAAAATTCAAAATCAATTGTTTAACATTGGTTCTTGCTTGGCTGCTGGTCCTGAAAAAAACAAAATGCACTTACCGGATTTAGATAGTTTTCTGATTGAAGAGTTAGAAAACTCGATAGATACATGGGAGGAGAGTTTGCCGGCATTGAAGAACTTTATCTTGCCGGGAGGATGCTTGGCCGCATCTTACGCACATATAGCGAGGTGCGTTTGCCGTAGGGCGGAACGATTGTGTGTTAGTTTAGCTGAAATAGCCGAAATCTCCCCCATTATTTTGCCCTTCTTAAACCGGCTCTCAGACTGGCTTTTTGTATATTCTCGTATTCTGAATCACCGCTCCGGTGGCCAAGAAATCCTTTGGCAACCTAATAAGTAGTGAAACGCCGGTTACAGAATCCTCTCCAAGATTTATACTGGCTCTTTTGGCTTAGCCGCCCGGTAAATGTATTAATCAGCATCCTGATTTATATTACCTGCGCTTGGATAGCCAGCTATCATAGCTTCCAGTTCATCCAACAATACCTTTTTTGGGCACAGGGAGTTGTGTTGATATTGATTACGGCTTCCGGCTATTGGATAAACGATATTTTTGATTATAAAATAGATAGAATTAACAGACCGAAGCGAACTATTGTTAGTGTACATCTTTCCCCCAAAAAAGTTTGGACATTTTACAACCTTGTGTGCGGGTTAATCATTGGAATTAGCCTTCAGTTTCCTTGGAAATTTCAAGTCTTAGACGGCTTCGCGTTGATTGCTTTATATGCTTATGCATACGTATTTAAGCGTAAAAATGCTATTGGTAATTTGTTAATCAGCCTACTATCAGCCTTAGTAGTTATTAGCGCCGCAATGCTGGCTCACTTTACCAAAACACTGATATGGCTGGCCGTATTTGCTTTTTGGACAACCCTCATTCGGGAGATTACTAAAGACGTAGAAGATATTCCGGGAGATGTAAGTGCTAATTTAGAAACATTGCCAATACAATTAGGTATTGCCGGAACAGTTTCTGTGCTAAAATATGCTTACGTTATATTATTGGTTTTGTGCAACTTACCATTTATTTTATCGCATTACGACTGGCAATATCTGGTTTTATCCTTGATATTTGTACAAATTCCGATAATATTCGTTTTTAGAAAACTTACAAAATCTGTTAAAAACACCGACTTTAGTGCTCAGAGTAGATTACTCAAATGGATTATGGTTTCAGGATTACTGTCATTTATAGTACACGATATATTTTTTTTAATCGCTAACTAACTGACAATGATTGTTTTTAAAATTGTCTGGGTGTTGCGAGTGCGATTATAGAGACTTTTACACCGGCATTTAAGCAAGTTTGCGCCGCAGAAACCAATGTTGAACCGGTTGTTACAACGTCATCTACCAGCGCAATATGGCCAGTGAGGTTGTGAACAACTTGAAAGACATCGGACGTGTTTTGCCAGCGCTCAATTCTGGTTTTTTTAGTTTGGCTTTCCGTGGCTTGTTGGCGAATTAACGTATCTGTATTTACCGGAATCTTCGTTATTTCACTAATCCCAGATGCAATTTTTTCAGATTGATTGTACCTGCGTTTGATAAGTTTTGTTGGATGCAGTGGAATGGGTATTAAAGTATCTATGCCGTTTAGAAAATCAGAATCTTGCAAAATAGAGCCGTAAAACCTGCCAAATGTTACACCAACCTCCGGAGTATTATCATATTTTAAGGCGTGTAGAGCTTTCTGAAGAGAACCTTTAGGGTCAAAATAAAAACAACACGCTGCTTTTTGAATTAGTACTTTTCCCGCAAAGCGCATATATAACTCATTATTTTCAGGCCGAAGATGATACCGAGTTTGCTCTATACCAAATAAACAGGATAAACAAATTTCTTTTTCTTGTTTATTCAGCCCATTCCTGCAAATAACGCATACTTGAGGATATATTAGGTCTAACAAATAACCTAACATACAATGATTTAGGGTAAGTGATCGGAATCGAACCGACGGCCTTCAGAGCCACAATCTGATGCTCTAACCAACTGAGCTACACCTACCGTTTCTGGGCTGCAAAATTAAAAAAACTATCTAATATCGCAAACATAAACCCAAAAATAAACAGATTCCAACTCTCCTTACACAAAAGAAAATCTGCCTAAAATAATGCTATGGTTATATTTTCCGGTTTCTTTATTAATTGACATTTGGCATTATGAACAATAATTTCATATTTTCCGAACCATAACAATAGTCAGCATGATTGGGTGAATTTTGTGTAAATTTGCAAATAAGCTAAAAAAACGTCTTCTTTTGGGCTTATTTTAGCAGCCAAAAATCCAGCCACTAATGAGATTTTTTATATTACTTTGCCTATTGAGTTTGAGGGCTGAATCCTTTGCCCAAAAATATTGGTCATCACAATCCGCAGAAGTTTCCTTTTTCTCTGATGCACCTTTAGAAAACATCAAAGCTATTTCCCAAACAGCCGGCATCTTGATAGACACTGAAACCAATGAGATTGCAGTTAAAATCGGGATAAAGTCCTTTAAATTTCAAAAAGAACTGATGCAAGAGCATTTTAATGAAAATTATATGGAAAGCGAAAAGTTTCCTTATGGAACTTTTTCCGGAAAAATTAATGATCCCATAGATTGGCGTAAATCCGGAAAATATCAAGTTACCGCAACCGGAAAACTAACTATACACGGCGTAACCCAAGACCGAACTTTATCCGGAACACTTAAAGTAGAGCCGGATAAAATATCCTTAGATTCAAAATTTGATGTGTTGTTGGTAAACCACAACATCACCATTCCCAAAATTGTATTTCAAAAGATTGCTGAGCGTATTGACGTTTCTTTGAAGGCTAAGATGCTGCCGTATTCACCACCGAAGCAGTAAATCATGCGTTTTTTTGTGCTTTTTATTGGTTTTTGCTGGTTTTATTGGGATGTTTTTTCGCAGGATAGCTTGTTAAAGATGCTGCCGGACGGTGATTATGCGAAAGGTGAACCGGTTATCGCTTCGTTTAAGACTACTCGGCTAATCAACGCACATTCAATAGAGGTGGTGCGGCGGGGTCAGTTGGATTTTCGTATTACGCACCGCTTTGGAGATGCCGCCGGCAGCTATGGAGGCCCTAATACCTTTTTTGGCTTTGATAACTCCACAGATATTCGCATCGCATTGGAATACGGTATCTCAGATAGATTTTGTGCCGGCTTCGGGCGCAGTAAGTTTAACCAACTGTTAGACGGATATTTAAAATACCGAGTTTTTAGACAAACTATGGACAATAAAGTCCCTGTATCCGTTACCGTTTTAGCGAATACCGGATTCAGCACAACCCCTAAAGACCCCCATAATTTTCCAAAATACATTCATCGGTTTTCTTACTTTTTTGAAACACTTATCGCCCGAAAGTTTTCCAATAGGCTTTCGGTACAGATAGCTCCTGCTTGGCTGTATCGAAATTATATTTATGACACAGAAGACAGCAAAAGCCTGATTTCCATCGGTTTAGGACTTCGTTTTAAAATCACCAAACGGTTTGTGGTTGTAGCAGATTATTATCATTTATTTTCTTCATTCAGAAATTCCAAAAAAGATGCTTTGGGTAATAAGCAATATTATCCGCCGTTCGGTTTAGGGTTAGAATTTGAAACCGGTGGCCACATATTTTCTGTAAATTTTACCAATGCACCGGCAATCGTAGAAAACAGTTATTTAGCATACACACAATCGAACTGGCTTAGGGGGCAATTTCGATTTGGTTTTAACATTTCAAGGCAGTTTTCACTTATCAAACAGCAGAAGCCTACGCCGGAAACTACCAGTTCGTCTTCCCATTTTTAGGAGATATATTGCCGGACTATTTTTCGGTATTTAGCAACCTATCATAGATAAATCTTTGTTTACCCTTTCAAAATATGTAGTTTCGCGACTTTCTAAACTATGTTAGACAGAACTGCGCCGCCGCCGATACAACCCATACAATTTATTCCGTTCCCAAAAGTAAATTGTCATACTTTATCAAAAGGTGTAAAATTATATTGCATTCAACATGGTAAACAGCCTATTGTTGAGCTGCAGGTGGTTTTTCAGGGGGGATATTGTTTTGAGCAACTGCCCGGTGTTTCTTTGTTTACGCCTAAAATGATGAATGAAGGGACGAAATCTTACAGCAGTGCAGCATTATCGGAACAATTTGATTTTTACGGCGTTTCACTTGGAATTGAAACCGGCTTTGAAACAATTCGTTTTAGTTTAAGTTCGTTAGAAAAACAGCTTCAGCAGACACTGCCAGTTTTGCAAGAGATTTTAGTGTGCCCTACTTTCCCTGAAGATGAATTTAACTTGATGATAACTCGGTCAAAACAAGCGATTCAGGTAGATACAAGAAAATCAAGCTATTGGGCACGTAGATTGAGCGGACATTTGATTTGGGGCAAAAACCACCCGTATGGTCGGCATATCGGCGAAGCCGAACTTTCTCCGATAGAATTATCACAATTAATTGATTATCACAAAGAAACTTTTCATACAAATAATTTAACCTTAATTGCTGTTGGGCATTTTGATGAAGATACCCTTGTTCGGCAATGTGATAATATGGTTTCCCAGCTTCCTGTTTGGGAAACCAATACGGTTTCTGCTGGCTTAAATCCTCCGGAGGCAGAAAAACCGGGCGTTATTTACCACCCTGTGTCGGATACTATGCAAAGCACCATTCGGATAGCTCTTCCGCTATTTAAGCGGAATCACCCAGATTATCACACCCTGCGTTTAGCAAATACCTTGTTTGGAGGCTTTTTTGGCTCCAGATTAATGAAAAATATCCGTGAAGAAAAAGGATATACTTACGGAATAGGATCCAGCTTGCAATGCTATAAATATAACGGTATGTGGATTATCCAAACAGAAACTGCCCATGAATATGTAAGCAAGACCTTAACAGAAATCGAGTTAGAGACAGTTCGGCTTCAGCAAGAGTTAGTTCCTAAGGCTGAATTAGAAATCGCAGCAAACTATCTCTTAGGCAGAATGTTAAGTAATCAAGAAACTCCATTTCAAATTTCCGACCTATTTTTAACGCAGTGGGTAAATAGCCTATCCGATGAAGATTGGAAAGAGGCTTACGAGATTGTGCGTTCTATAACACCGGAAGATATTCAGCGAGTTTGTCAAAAATACCTGAATATCAATGAGATGCGAATAGTTGTTTCCGGTATTGCAGGCGAAAATTAATCCTTTTAGGGGTTAGGTTATTTGTCTTTTTGCCAGTTCTTGAAAAAGCCCGGGTTGATTTAGCAGTTCGTCATAGCTACCATTTTGGACAATTTTACCTTTATCTACCACGATTATTCTATCTACTTGGGTGATTGTGCTGAGCCTATGTGCAATCACGATTCGGGTTACTCGCAGGTTATCTAAGGTTTGGGTAACGGTTCTTTGGCTTATGTTGTCTAAGGCGCTGGTGGCTTCATCAAAGAAGAGTATAGCGGGTTTTCTTACCAAAGCTCTTGCTATCATAATTCGTTGGCGTTGCCCGCCGGATAGCGTTCCGCCACCTTCACTGATAATTGTGTTAAGCCCCATAGGCATTTGCTTGACGTCGTCTTCCATACCAGCTAAGCGAATGGCTTCCCAAGCTGCATCTCGGCTAATGTTGGATGCACCAACGATGTTTCGGTAAATATCGTCAGGTAATAACTTTCCGTCTTGTAGCACAACCCCAATTTGTTTACGCATAAAACTTGGGTCTAATGTGCTTAGGTCTTGCCCGTCATAAAATATTGAGCCTGATTCAGGCTTTTCAAACCCTAATAAAAGTCGCAGTAATGTTGATTTCCCTGACCCTGACGGCCCCACAACCGCAACATATTCTCCACGAGCTATGCTTATAGAAATATCTTGTAAAATATAGGGACTATCAGGAGAATAACGAAAGCTAACGTGGTTTAAATCTATTTGCCCCAAAAGTTTACTTTGAACTGCCGAAGTTGCCAGCACCTCCGGCAGAGTTGTTAAAATCGGCTTAGCTCGCTCAAATGTGGGAATTATTTCTAACACCTGAAAAACTAACTGGCTTAACGTAATAGCACTGTATAGAAAAATACTAAATGCCGCGGAGAAGGCTAAAAAATAACCCGTGTTAAGTGCTGTTTTGGGTATGGCTATCTCTCTGCTAACCAAATAGTATAGAAAGAAAACACCTATTAACGGAACAACTTCTTGGATTAAATGTTGCCATCTTCCCAATGCACGGGTTTTGTATATCTGCTTTTTGAGGTCAGAATACTGACTTGCCCAATGCGCAAAAGCCCGTACCTCTGCTCCGGCAGATTTTAGCTTTGACACCCCAGAAATTAACTGAAACACTACCCCCGTTAAGTAACCCGAAATCGCCATTACCTTACGCTGCAACATCACCTGATAAAAATTCAAAATACTGAGTACCGCAATTGCTAAGCAAGTTAATATCAGCGCGCCTAAGGCAAACTTAGGATTGTACACAAACAGCAAAATAAAATTAAATGCCGAAAAAATTCCGTTTAGCAACCCAGTAACAACCCAACCGGATAATAATTTTCGGATGTGGCTAATGGCTAAGGAACGCTCCACTAAATCGCCTGCGGTGTAGTTCCTGAAAAATGTAATGGGCAATGACAGTACTCTATCCCAAACAGCCGCTTGCAGCGAGGTATCCATTCGGGCTTCTATTCGCTGCAAAGAAAAAGAACGGGTAAGTTCCAACAACCATTGTGAAATAGCGACTGCACAAAGCATGGTGCTGATAATAACCAATGCATTAAAATCAGCATGAGGTATGGCATAGTCATACAAAAAGCCAACAGCTATCGGAACAGCCATACCTAATAGACCGGCAATAGCCGAAACTCCCAATACTCGATATAATTCTCGCTGAATTCCAAAAAGGCCGAAATATAGTAAATCCTTTGCAGCCAACTTCTTATAAGGAAATGACCGGTAAAATGAGTATCCAAACGAGTTGAGTTTTTTTACAAACTCTTCGGTCAAGGGGATTTTTTGATTGGTATTTGGGAAATAAACGAACTTGTCTTTGGGTTCTATCAAGATAGCAACCGGAAGTTTATCAGCCGTCTGGAATACTAAAATAGGTTCAGAGATATTTCGCCACCAGTTTGGTCTTAGATACACTTCCCGTATCCGAAACCGCGAAAAACGAGCTATTTCTTGTAAATACTCTATCGAAAAGATATTTCCCTGAGCACCACTTGCAGGGTCTCGTACTTTTATGCCCAATTGTTTCCCCACAAAATAACAGGCTTCAAATAAATAATCATCGGTCTGGTCTATTTTAAGGTGCTCTATTTCGGCAGCTATTTCCGGTCTTAAAATAGCGGTAAACTGAGCTAACGCTATTTGGGTTTTTTCTTTCTGAAATTCTGCCTGCTGCGTAATTTGGTAGCTTTCTATGGTTGTCAGCTTTTGGATATGCAGCGTTAATAGTGGTGTTAGCAATAGCTGCAAATTGGCTACTCCCGCCAGCAAATCATTTTTATCTGTTACCTCTTTGAACGTGCAGCTACATTCTTCAGGAAGCTCCACGAAGGCGTGAGTCGTTAAAGGAAAAGGCTGTTCTAAGGGCATTAATTCGAGGCCACCAAATAAAGCCTCTTGACAATCACTTGTAACCCAAGAAATAGCGGATTTAATATAAATGATTCCTTGTAAAGTGTAGTTTCCGTAGTTATAGATATTATGCTGAGGAGACGGCCTGTCTAAAAGTTTTGAAATAACATTTTTATCTAAAATAGAGAGCCATTTTTCTATTTGCGGCTTTGGGTTTTCGGATAATTTTTGGGGAGTAATGGTAGCTTGCAGGCCGGGAACTACCTCAAAAGATAGTTCTCCGGTATCTGCCCAAGCAGCCGGAAACCACTCACCTGCATACAATGTAAATAAATAAAAACGCCTATTACTTTCTGAATCAATGTGGGCAAAAAAATTCGCATATCCACTTGTGATAATGTAACCGTCTTCATAAAAGGGTTCAGATAGCAATAATATACTTTTAGCCATGAACTACGAAACTATTTTGATTTACAAAGTAGCAATAATAATACAATTTAAAATATCATAAAAAACTCATTATCAATTAATTATAGCTATTTATTTTGATCTGTACAATTACTAACTAAGTAAGCTATTTGAATACGATAGGTTAGCCAAACAACTTATCCCAAAATTATTGGCAAGTTAAGGATTTTTAAAGGTTGTCTTTATAACTTTGCATCAAGTTGTAGGGAAAAGAAATCCCCAGAAAAGTAAAGAGACAACTTTTTTTAATGAGTACATTCACAGAAAATAGAAGCCCAAACTATTTGGCTGCATTGGTAGGGGTTTTTCACAATAGACAGCCGCAGGAAAAAGTAATTGAATATTTAGATGAATTAGCATTATTGGCTGATACAGCGGGTTTTACTGTTCAAACTAAGTTTTTACAGAAAGTAGATTTTCCGAACCCCCGAACTTACATTGGTTCCGGAAAGATAGCCGAAATAGCTGCTTGGGTAAAGGCAGAAGATATAAAACTCGTTGTTTTTGATGATGATTTAACACCTGCCCAATGTAAAAATATTGAAAAAGAGTTTGGTTGTGCTGTATTAGACAGAACGGGATTGATTTTGCGGATTTTTTCTGACCGGGCGCGCTCTTCGCAAGCAAAAACACAGGTAGAATTAGCTCATTTACAATACCTGCTACCTCGCCTAACCGGATTATGGACTCACTTAGAGCGTCAGCGGGGCGGGCAGGGTATGCGCGGCGGAGCAGGTGAAAAAGAAATAGAAACAGACCGCCGCCATATCCGCAATAGAATATCGCAACTAAAACAAGACCTGACCCGTATAGACCGCCAAAATCAAACCAGAAGGCAGCACCGGCACAGCATAACCCGCGTTTCCTTAGTGGGATACACAAATGCCGGAAAATCTTCCCTCATGAATGCCCTTTGCAAAACAGATGTCTTCGCCGAAGATAAACTCTTCGCAACACTCGACACCACAACCCGTAAAGTGTTTTTTGATAACATATCTTACACCCTATCAGACACCGTAGGTTTTATCCGAAAACTCCCACATAACCTAATCGAATGCTTCAAAAGTACTTTAGACGAAGTAAGAGAGGCAGATATTCTATTACACGTAGTTGATGTAGCGCATCCAGCTTATTTAGAGCATATTGAAGTAGTACAAAAAACATTGGTAGAACTTAATGCTGCTAATAAACCCACTATTTTAGTGTTTAATAAGGCCGATAAACTTACGGATGAAGAGGTATTTCAGTTTGAGCAATCTTGGATTGCAAAAAAAAATAGCCCCTGCATTCTGATATCTGCCACCCAAAGATCTAAGTTAGTAGAATTACACCAAACAATTATAGCAGAAATTCGTAAAATAAATTCTACTACGTATATTGATTATCATTAAAAAAAATACCATTTTTGCAAATTAACCCATAGGGTTATGTCGAACTCACCGAATTTAAATATGCAGGTAAATTATGTTAGCCGTTCTTTTGACGCTAACTATTTGTCTGTTTATAAGTTACATTTAGCTTTAACAAATGCAGGGATTCACTATGCACTGTTAAATCAAATGAATGAGCTTGTGTTGCTGAAATACAACCCAAACCCAGAATCTTTGCCATTAAAGGAACATCTTGATAAAATCTGTTTTTCGGAAGAACTTCTTCAGCATAAGTTTGCATCAATAGATATTTTATTATTAGCGGATTATTGGCAGCTTGTTCCCAATGATTTTTTTGTTAATGGAACTGAACAAGCCTATTTAGGTACATTATTTCCCATCCAGTCAGAAAAGGATTTTTGCTACAGAGATTTTATCCGTACGTTATCTCTCAATTTGGTATATGCAACTGACCACCTGCTCATCAAAAAATGCCAATATTATTTTAAAGAATATTCCCTTAAGAACTTAATTACTCCATTGCTGATACTGCACCACCGATTGCACCTAAAATTGCAGGTGCCCATAACGGTAAACTTAGAGGTTTTTGAAAATTATCTGCTTATTTTAGTGTATCGTTACGGGAATGTATATTTTGCTAATCAGTTTCAGATAGGTTCTGCGGAAGATGCTTGGTATCATTTTTTGAATTTAACGATGCAGCTAAATTTGCCAGCCTCTGATACCTATGCTTATACAACAGGATCTGGTAGCCATCGCAAGCGGGTAGAAGAATTACTTGTAGAGCATAAAGTTCGTTTGGTAAATTCTCGGTTACATATTCCTACCTTGATGCCTTACCAGCAACCGAATCCCTATTTTGATGAATATTCCTATCTATTTGGTTTTTAGATAATTTTTAAGAGGCTTTGTGAAGTCTAAAATCCCTTTGTAAAAGAGGTTGTACAAAACATTAACGTTTTGATTATCAATCATAAGCGCGTCTATGTTTGCCTTCCATAAAGTTCATAAAGGCTCGATTTGCGACCTCAGTTCCGCCGGGCGTTGGATAATCACCCGTAAAATACCAAACTCCCTTGTGATTGGGTATTGCATTATTCAGGTTTTCAACCGTTTGATATAGAATCGAAACTCCTCCGTCAGGGCTTAACATAAAGGCAATTTTATCCGAGATTTCCCTTTCCTGAAAAGGCTCATAAATTGCTTTTACATAGTTTTTTTGACCTAAATGCTGTTTTTTTTCGGCTTCTTTAATCCGTGTATATGTTTCTTCTACGATAGCCCACAAGTTACGTTCCTTTAATAATGCTAATGCTGCCTGAAATGCAATAAATTGCTCAATTTGAGCCATATCTATTCCATAACAATCCGGATAGCGAATTTGGGGAGCTGAAGAAATTATCAAAATCTGTTTTGGAGAAAGCCGTTTTAAAATAGCCAAAATACTGCGTTTTAACGTTGTGCCCCGCACAATCGAATCATCTAAGCAAACCAATCTATCAATATTCGGGCGAATCGAACCGTAATTAATATCATAAACATGGCCAACCAAATTGTCGCGATTAGAATCATCGGTGATAAAAGTTCGCAACTTTACATCTTTGAGGATAACCTCTTCTATTCTTGGGCGGATAGCTAATAACGCATGAATAGAACCTAATGCCGGTTGATGAGAAAGCTGATTGATTAAATTACTGCTTAAATGCCGTTCAAGTGCATCTTGTAAGCCCAAAAAAGCTACTTTGGCGGTATTCGGGATGTAGCTGAATACGGTATTCTCTAAGTCATAGTTGATTTGTTTCAAAATATCAGGCAACAATAACCGGCCAAGTTGTTTTCTTTCCGCATAGATTTCGGGGTCATTACCACGAGAAAAGTAAATTCGCTCAAAAGAACAACTCGTTATTTGGTCTGCCGGCTGCAGAAATTGCTTTTGGCGTATTTCTCCATTAGCTTTGATTATTATGCAGTTACCGGGTTTTACTGACTGAACATCGGCAATAGGAACGTTAAATACGGTGGCAACAGCAGCTCTTTCGGATGAGAATACGATAATTTCCTCATCTTCATACCAGCATAGCGGGCGTATTCCCCAAGGGTCTCTGGCAGCAAAGGCATCACCGTGCCCCAATATTCCGCCTAAAGCATAACCCCCGTCCCAAGTTTTGGCAGCATCGGTCAAAACCGGCAAAATATCTAATTCCTGCTCAATATGCTGTGAAATTAGATGCCTCTCTTTGGGATAATTAGGTTTAAACTTTCTAAAAAGCTCTTCTACAGCAACATCCAAAAAATGCCCGACTTTTTCGAGCATTGTTTCTGTATCAGACTTGTATTGAGGATGTTGCCCTAAAAAAATAAGTTTTTGGAATAATTCTTCTACATTCGTTAGATTAAAATTTCCGGCTAATAAGAGGGTTCGGCTTCGCCAATTATTTTGCCGCAAAACGGGGTGGCAGTTTGCTACCGAATTATCCCCAAAAGTTCCATAGCGCAGATGCCCTAATAAAACTTCACCAGCCCACGGAAAATGTGTTTTCAGTTCCGGAATATTGTTAAGAATATCCGGCTTCTTTTGCTGAAGTAGCCTTAGTTGTGTATGAATTTCTTTGAAAATGCTTTGCCACGGATTATTCTCTACTGAGCGCATTCGGTCTAAATAGGGTCTGCCAATCAGTGAGTTCAGTTGAACGGTAGCAATTCCGGCACCATCTTGGCCACGATTATGCTGTTTTTGCATCAGCAAATACAACTTATCAAGCCCCCAAAGGGGTGAGTTGTACTTATCTTGATAGTATTCTAAGGGTTTTTTTAGGCGAACCAATCCCAACCCGCAATGGTGGCCGATGAAGTCAGACATATCTTGGTGAAGTCAGACCCCCAAAAGAAAATTCGTAGTGCATCTCAATTGATAATGTCGTTAATGACCACAAAGGCCATCAGAGCCAATAGAATTATCATTCCTATCTGTTGGGCTATCATACGCACTTTGAGAGAAGGTTCTTTACCGGTAATGCCTTCAATGAGCAAAAATACGATATGACCGCCGTCAAGAGCAGGAATAGGCAAAATATTCATAAATGCTAATACCATACTCAATGCGCCGGTAATGCTCCAAAAGCCTAACCAGCCTGATTTTTCAAAGTTTTTCCCTATCATCTTGGCAATCTTTACAGGCCCTGCCATACTTTTACCGGCACTTGCTTCTCCGGTAGCAATTTTTCGTAAACCCTTGATGTTATCCGTAACGGTAGAAAATGCGGCTGTTAAACCCGGTACAAAAGCCCCAAAAATAGAATATTGTATTGTCTCTACTGATATAGAGCTATCGTTTTGGGCTATCCCTAACTTAGCGGTACTATCTAATTGTACTTTTGCTGTAAACGATTGATTATCACGAATAAAATTAACTTCTATTAATTGATTAGCTCGTTTATTAACAGCTTGGCGTATATCCGTAAAAGTTTTTATGGGAAAACTATCTATTTGGGTGATTTTATCTCCGTCTTTTAAACCGGCATTAGATGCAGGAGATTTTTCCACAACCAAGACGATAGGCTCTGTGTTAGGAAGAAATAAAAATGGAGTTTGTTTGTTTTTTTGATCAGAAAACTTATCTATAAAATCATTGGGAATATTAATCCGAACATTCTGACCATCTCTAAGTACTTCAAAATAAGCATCTTGTTCTAATAAAATATTGGGATTACTCACTTCATCTAAGTATTGAACGGGTTTGCCATTAAAGGTTAATAATCGGTCATAGGATTTAAAGCCGAGGTCTTCTGCAAAAGATCCGGGGGCAACGTCTATGCCATATTTCAAATTGGAAATTGGTATTTTGTAGTCTCCGACGGCATATTTTACCATCCAAAAAATAAAAACGCCCAGAATAACGTTCATAATGACCCCTCCAGCCATTACGATAAATCTTTGCCAAACAGGTTTTGCCCGAAATTCCCAAGGTTGAGGCGGAGTTGCCGCAAAGTCTGTGTCCATAGACTCATCAACGATGCCGGAAATTTTTACATACCCTCCCAAAGGTATCATACCAACGCCGTATTCTGTATTATTTTTCTTGAAACTAAATAACTTACGTGGCCAGTCAAAAAATAGATAGAACTTTTCTACCTGCATTCCAAACCATTTAGCCGGTAAAAAGTGGCCTAACTCGTGCCAAACTACCAATATGCTTAAACCCAAAATTAATAAGCCGGCATAATATAAAAAATTAGTTATGGTTTCCATTAAGACGCAGTTGTGTAGGTTAGTAATTGTCTTGTTTCTAAGTCTGTGTAAAATAAATCCGCTAAGGATGGTGCTGAAATAAATGGCATGGTTTTGAGTGCTTTTTCAATGTAATCAGGAATTTGTGTAAAATAAATCTGATGATTTAGGAACCGAGAAACGGCTATTTCGTTAGCTGCGTTTAGGATACAAGGGGCATTTCCGCCCATAGCTAAGGCTTCATACGCTAAATTTAAGCAAGGAAACAAATTTTTATTCGGTAGCTCAAACGTTAATGTATCAGGTTTTAAATAGTTATAGCGGTTTAGCTGATTCGGGATTCTTTTAGGGTAAGCCAACGCATACTGAATTGGCACACGCATATCCGGCAAGCCTAATTGGGCTTTTTGGCTCCCGTCAATAAACTGAACTATCGAATGAATTATAGACTGCGGATGAACTATTACCTCAATCTTAGAAGAATCTATATCGAAAAGCCAATGAGCTTCGATGACCTCCAGACCTTTGTTCATCAGGGTTGCGGAATCTATGGTGATTTTAGCCCCCATACTCCAATTCGGGTGCTTTAAAGCCTGTTCCGGGGTTATTGACAATAGCTCATCCGCTGAATAATTACGAAAAGGCCCACCGGAGGCTGTTAAAATCAACTTTTCTACGGTATCAATATCTTCACCTACTAAACATTGAAATATTGCAGAATGTTCAGAATCAATGGGTAAAATAGGAACTTGATTTTTCTTAGCCAAGTCTTTGATGATTTTTCCGGCTACAACCAATGTTTCTTTATTTGCTAAGGCGATTTTCTTTTGGTTATTTAGGGCGTTTATAGTTGGTCGGAGGCCGGAAAAACCCACCAAAGCTACCAATGCCGTATCAAAATCCGCTACTTCAGAAATATTGTTAAGTGCATCTTCGCCGCCTAAAACCTGAATACCTGTTTTAGCTAAACTATCTTTTACGTGCGGATAATATTTTGCTTCTGAAATAATAACCGTTTCGGGTTTAAACTCAATGGCCTGTTCAATAAGTAACTCTACATTACTATTTGCGGTAAGTACAGAAACGGAAAATTGTTCCGGATGTAAGCGGATAATTTCCAGTGATTGTCTTCCAATTGAACCGGTAGAACCTAAAAGGGCAATTTTTGAAACATTCTTCATCTCTGGAGGGGCTGGTCTTTGAAAAAACTACCAAAAGCCCACGCAGGATTCCTGCCTAAAGCTAAAATGCTCAACAGTTATAATTCGTGTGGTGATGGAGGGAATCGAACCTCCGACACAAGGATTTTCAGTCCTTTGCTCTACCAACTGAGCTACATCACCATTTTTGAGACCGCAAAGATAGGGAAAAATTTTATTAATCAAACTTTTTATAGCCCAAAAAACCGAATTAATATTTTTTATATCTGTGCGATTTTAGCCAAAATAGTAGATAACCCAATAAAACCTAAAATTGAAAAGGTTGAATTTGGCCTACTACTTTTGGGTTATTTAGCTTTGGCAGTTACGTCAAAGGGTAATTCTACCTTAACTTCTTTATGTAAGTTGATGTAAGCAATATATTGCCCGATATGCTTAATATCTTCGTTGAAGGTAATACGTTTTCTGTCAATTTCAAATCCTTGCTCTTTTAAGAGATTAGCTATTTGAAGTGCTGTTACAGAGCCAAATATTTTACCTTCGGTGCCGGCTAAGGCTTCTACTTTCAGGGAAATATTGCGTAATAACTCAGCGGTAGCAATTGCTTGATTTTTGATTTTCTCTTGGCGGTGTGCTGCTTGGCGTTGATTTTCTGCGAGCATTTTTTTAGCACCCGGAGTAGCCAACATAGCATATCCTTTGGGTATCAAATAATTACGAGCATAACCATCTTTGACAACTAAAACATCATCTTTTTCCCCCAAGTTTTTTATATCTTGTTTTAAAATAATTTCCATGATTTAATTATTTAAGTCCGTCAGCAACAAAAGGAAGTAAGGCTAAGTGTCTGGCTCTCTTGATAGCGGTAGATAAACGTCTTTGATATTTTAGTGAAGTGCCGGTTAGGCGGCGAGGTAATATTTTACCTTGCTCATTAATAAACTTCAATAAGAAATCGGGGTCTTTGTAATCAATATATTTGATACCTGCTTTTTTAAAGCGGCAATATTTTTTACGAGATTCCGAGTAGGGGCCGTTCGCTGCCGGATTTAACGGAGGAGTTCCCAATGCTTTTCGTTTGTCTGCCATAATTACAATGATTCGGTTATAGTTTCAGTAATAGGGTTCTTTTTACCGAAGCCCTGCTCTAAACGCTTTTTGTTATAGGCAATCGCATGTTTATCTAGGACTACCGTTAAAAAGCGCAGAACGCGCTCGTCGTAGCGATACTCCTGGTCTAATTTGGAAATAAAACTTCCAGGAGCGCAAAATTCAGTGAACGTATAATAGCCACTGTGTTTTCTACGGATAGGGTATGCTAACTTGCGGATACCCCAGCACTCTTGATTGGTGATTGTTGCGCCACCATCTTGCATAATCTTATTGAACTTCTCAATGATGATGTTTGCATCGTCCTGAGAATATTCCGAAGATACAATAAATGTGGTTTCGTAATAGTTTAAATTGTCCATACAGAACAAAAATTGGAGCGCAAAGGTACAGTTCTTTTTTCATAAAACACAAATATTTATGAAAATATTTTTTCTAAGCCTACCCCACGTGAACCTTTTACTAACACTAAATCAGCAGGAGCTATACGTTCCTGAATTTCTGGAATAGCCTGATTGATGCTCTCAAACCAATAATGTTTCCTTGTTAAGGCTGATGACGTTGCTTTAATTTCCTGACCTACTAATATGACTATGGAGTTTTTGGGAACGTCTTGCAGTAAATCAGCAAGGGCTTGGTGCTCAGATACACTGTATTCTCCTAACTCTAACATATCTCCCAAAATAAATGCTAATATTGGTTCAGAATGGTTATTCGGCTGGGCATAAGAGCAGAAGTTGCTGATGGCAACCTCCATTGATGATGGGTTTGCATTGTAGGCATCCAATAAGACCTGTTTTTGCTGAAAAGTTATCCATTGGCTGCGGTTATTTTGGGGTATGTAGTTATTTAACCCATGTTGAATAGATTCTGGGGTTGTGCCTAAGGTAATCCCAACGGCAACAGCAGCTAAGATATTTGAGAGATTATAAGCTCCCGGTAAATGTGTGTTAAATTTCCATTGCTTTTGCTGATGTTCTATAACTACTTGAATACCAAGTTGATTATTCGCTGTTAGGCTTCCGTAAAAATCTGCTTCTGGCTTTAATTTTGGGTTTGTTGAATATGTTATCACTGGAGTTTCATCGCAAAATGGTTTTATGAGCGGGTCATCTAAGTTTAAGAAAAAAGTTTTTTTTTGTTCTAAGGCGGTGATAAGTTCTGCTTTTGAGGCGGCATTGGCTTGCAATGTTCCTAAGAATCCGATATGGTCTTTTCCGATGTTTGTTATTAGTCCGTAATCTGGCAGTGCAATTTCGCAGAGTAGTGCTATATCACCTGTGTGGTTATCTCCCATTTCTAAGATGGCTATTCGGTGCTGTGGGCGGAGCTTTAGTAAAGTTAAAGGCAGGCCAATATGATTGTTGAAATTTCCGGGGGTAGCCCAAACGGTATTTTTATCGGGAAAGATTCTGGATAAAATTTCTTTGGTGGTAGTTTTTCCGTTTGAGCCTGTAAGCCCTAAAACAGTGCAGGGATATTTTAGCCGATGCCAGCGGGCTAAACATTGAAGTGCTGTTAGCGGATCATCTACCTCGAAAATGCGGGGATTTTTTTTCCCAAAAAGTGAATCTTGGCTAACTACTGCGCCGGAAGCACCTGATTCTAAGGCTCTTTCTACAAATTTACTGCCATCAACGTTTGTGCCTTTAAGCGCAAAAAAAAGTTCTCCGGGTTGAATCGTTCTGGAATCTATGCTGCAGCCGGTACTTTTTTCCCAACATTGGATAATGTCCAGAAATTGGGGGTTATTTTTTTCCCAGAGGTCTAAACTCATTGCCCAATCAAGATAAAAGCTCCCCAATAGTACGGAGATTGGTATTTGGTTTTTAATTGTTGTTGAGCGGCTTTGAAGGCATTAAACTTGGCATCTGGTGCGGCTTTGTTTTCTAACCATTTGTTATAGAATGTGGACATCAGCTCTTGTGTGGCGGCGTCATCAACGTGCCAAAGGGACATTATCACGGAATGTGCACCGGCGATTGATAGTGCGCGTTGTAAGCCATAAACGCCTTCACCGTTTTTAACTTTTCCAAGACCTGTTTCGCAAGCACTTAACACAACGAGTTCTGTTTTATCGAGGCTCATATTCATCATTTCATAGGCCGTTAAGACGCCGTTGTTGGTGTTTGAAGCCTGAATTCCTCCTGCGAGGGAGTCTGTTTCGGCCTGTTTTCCATCGGCATTTTCGAGATCAGAAAGGAAGGCTTTGCTGGAACCTGCTAAAAAGAGACCAGAACGTAACAAGGGATTTTGGGCTGCTTTTCCTGTTTGAATTCCAAATAAGCGTGTATCTGTGTAGTCTGAAACGTCCGGATAAAAGAAACCATGGGTAGCAATATGTAAAATTCCGGTATTGGAAACGTTTTTGATGTTAGCTTCTGTAACCGATTCTTTTTCAAAGAGGGTTGGTTCTATGTTGTATTTTTTCAGTGTTGTGCCGATATTTTCTATTTCTGTTTGTGTTTCGGGTAGGGCAGGAAGTCTGTAAGACTGTTTGTTGGTTAATCCCATATCAAAATCTGGGTTTCCGGCTAAGACGGCTGTTTTTTCCGGTTTAAATTTTGTTTTTCTATCTCTGAGTTGAACGAGGTCTTTAGAGTTAGAGATATAAAATATATCGCGTTTGTCTATCAAGTAGTTATTGGGAGATATTCGTAATGAGGCTAAACTTATTTGGTTATAAACGCCGTCATTAGAGACATAAATACGGGTAGCATTTCCCAATTTTTGGTCAATAGCCCGCCAATATTGGTCATAAGATAAGGTATCTTCAAAGCGATTGGAGAGTGAGCGTGTGTAGTTTAAGAAATAGCGTTTTTCTAAGTTTTTACCATTGGGTAAAATAACTATTTCCGGCTGGCGGTTTGTGGTGGGTGAAATTATTAATGCGATGTAAAAGACGGAATCTGTAAGCTGCCGGTTAAACTCGCGGGTTCTGATTAGCTCCACAACGGCTTCTTTTTCTTTTAGTAGCCCTTGAATATCTTTCCAAGTATAGTTTTTGGAATCTTTACTGGATGCGAACTCCTCTGATTTTGCGCTTAGTTCTTTTTCTAAGTCGTTTACCTCCTGCTCTTCTTTGGTTAGGTTTATGTCGGATGCTTCTAACTCAAATGTCGGCATTGCATATAGTTTGGCAAGGTATTCTCGTTTTTCTATCCACTTTTGATAGAGTTTTATGAGTGCTTCGTCTTTGCTGTTTAGGATTCTGTTTCTGGCTTTTGTGGAGGTATTTAGGAGTAGTGCTTTGGTTTTTATTTGGTAGTTATACATTGAAGATATTAGGTCGGGTTCTTGCTGGGCATATTTGGCAGCGAAGTAGTTAAAGATTTCAAGTTTTGGGCGGGTTTTGTTCCAAAATTTTGTTTTTTCTTCCTCGCTCATTGCGGGAAAGTAGGTATCTATATTTTTCAGTATCAGGTTTATAGAGCGCAGGTAGCTATCTTTTGCATCGCTGATTTTGTCTTCTAACCAATAGAGTTCGGCGAGTTCAAAGAGAAAATAAGGATAATCTGGGTGGGATTTTCCCATGATTTTTTCCCAGTTTCTAACTGCTGAGTTATAGTGTTTTTGTGCCTCTTTATAGTTTTTCTGTTCTTTGTAGAGGGTAGCGAGGGTTACTACGGTTCGGATGTAGTCTGGATGTTTTGCGCCAATTACTTCTTCTTGAATTTGTAGGGAATTATTGAGGGCTGCTGCAGCTTCGGTAAGTTTTCCATTTGCTATCAATAGGTTAGCCATTTGGGTTAATAGTTTTGCATAGCCGATGTGTTTTTCGCCAACGGCAGCTTTTGCATTATTAACGGCATTATTCATGGTTTCGATGGCTTTTTCGGCTTTACCTTGCAGGTGATAAAGGGTAGCTAAGGTAGCCAGTACGTTTGCAGAAGCAAGATTTTTGGCCCCTAAATATTGGTTGTGGATAGCTACGGCGGCTAATAAATCTTTTTCGGCATTTTCATAGCGGCCTAAGGCTATTTCTATTTCGGCTAAAGTAAGTAGTGATACGCCATATTTCAGGTGGGTTTCTCCCCAGATTTTTGCGTTTAGGTTTCGGGATTTTAAGATAGCTTGCTCGGCTTGGCTATATTTCCCGATGTCTAAATAGATTCGTGCAAGAATATACTGAGCATTGGCATAAGAATCGTTAAATATACCTGATTTTTCCTGATTTTTAATTATTTGTAGTAAATATTCGATTGCTTTTTCGTATTGCCCCATTTGTGCATAGAGTTCTGCCAGTTTTTCGCCGGAGGAACTGTATGCAGCTTGTTCTTGGGAAAAATATTTTGTTTTAAGTCGTTCTACTTCTAAGAACTTGACTTCTGCATCTTTGTATTTACCTTGTGCTTGGTAAAGTTCTCCTATGTGTTCAAGCACTAAACTGTATTCAAAGGAATAATCGTAAATCTTTGGCTGAATGAGTTTAAAGGCATTGGTGAGCATTGAGTCTGCTTTGGATAGTTTTCCCATATCTACGTAGGCTTTTCCGGCTTTATCCATAGCCATGATGGTGTTGATATGTTCATCACCCCAGAATTTTTTAGTTTCGGCATAAACACGGGCTAATATTTTATCAGCTTCTTCATATTTACTTTCCAAGACTAAGAGTTGGGCAAAGTTTCCGAGCATTTCGATATAATCTGGCTGATTGGGGTGGCGCAGGACTTCATACTGGGCGAGGGCGTGGCGGTATAAACTATCTGAAATAGGGAATCTCCTATCAAGCATCATCAAGCGGGCTATTTCTGCCTCTAAATCTGCATATAAAACGGTTCTTTCGCCAGCAGCTTGCCTGACTTGTGCTAAACTTTGAAGATATTCATCAACTAACTTTGTTTTGCCGGAGGCTATTTTTTGTTGGTATTTACTTTGTGCGTTGCGCAGGTATATACGTGTTATGGGTAAATCTACAGTTGTTTCTCCTAACACTTTATTTGCTTGGGTAAACATTTTTTCTACGTCAATGTCTCTGTTGCGAATTTTGTCTAATAGGAAGTTCGCTCTATCCACATAGGCTTTTATTCGAAATGCGGGTTTTGGATATGAGCCTTTTTCCATAATCCAGATAGCTTTTGAAAATTCGTTTGCAGCGGTGGTATTGCGTTCGCGCCTTGCGTCTAATTTAGCGACAGCAATTAAGGCATCTATATGGTTGTAATGACCTGTTTTATAGTAAATCTGCATACCGCTTTCTACTGATTTTAAGACTTTGCCGGCTGCTTTAAAATCCAACTTTTCGGCTAAAAACTTTCCATATTCTAAGGAAAACGCAAGGTGGTCAGGATGTTTTTTTGTAGCCCATTTATTTACAGTAGTTAGCGTTGCCGTAAATAGTGAATCTGCCGTTCGATAGTTTCCGTAGAAAGTATTTGCTTTGGCAAATTCAACGGCTGCACGTAGATATAAATGCTGGTATTGCTGTATCTTGAAATGTGGATCTTTTGTTTGACTGTTGGATTTGTCTTTTTGTACCTGTGGCCAGAGTACCCGTAATGCAGCTAACGACCCTTGAAGAGCACGGGGATAATCACCAATGGTGTTGTTGAGTGCTGCTATCTCTAAGTTAATTGAGGTGCGAAGTAACAATGTGTCTTCGGATACCTTACGGCTTTGTTCTAAGGCACTTTCATACAATTTTTCGGCTTCAAGATAATGTTCGTTATAGGATTCGATTTCTGCCTGAGCCATTAGCTGATGAATTTTAACGATAGGGGGATAATCCGGCTTAGAGGCTACAGTCGCATTTAATTCTTGGATTAACGTTTTAGCTGCCGCTAATGAATCCATTTCTAACAAAAATTCTATATGGTCGTAGGCAGCACACAAGTAGTCTTTATCGAGTTTTCCATTTTGGGTGCTGATAGCCTTCATTAGCTGTTGGTTAGCTTTTAGGGTAGAGCGTACATTGTCTTTGATTTGATATTCTATAATTTTCTTTTGAATACCTTCTGTAGATTGTGCTTGTGTTAAATGATAGTTAAAACTAAGCAGCAGAATCGGCACTCCTATAAGTAGAGTTTTAATTGGTTTCATATCCCTGATATAAGATACAAAATTCTACTTTTTTTACGAATCTTTTATCACTCGGTTGAGTTATATCATAAAAAACTACCTATATCTATCTATGGGCAGCGTTAGTGCCTTAAATGGCTGCTCTTGAACGCAAAAAATACTTCAGTTATACTTTAGCCTGATTATTTGCTCCTATTGAGGCTATTTTGAAGCCATAGGTAATGATTTTGTCAATCATCTGAAAAGGAGTATATCCTTTTAAGGCAGCTTGATGAAAAATACACGTTGCAGGAGTCATTCCGGGTAAGGAGTTTACCTCTATTATGCTGACTTCTATTTTGTTATTTTCATATATCTTCACAAAGGCATCAATTCGGGCATATCCATCTATGTCCAATAGTTTAGCGACATATTCTATTTTTTCTCGAACCTTTTGGGATAATCTACGGTTCAGTTCTGGTTCTTGGGAAAACCTTGCTGGGGTTATGTTTTGGCCTTCTCCGGCTAAAAACTTTTCTTCTAAAGAAAGGATTCCACTGCCTGCTAAAGTCTCGCTGGGTTCAAAGATTTCATAAACTCTTTTGCCATTGCTGCCAAAGTGGGTTAATAAACCAACGGTTACTTCCAAAAAGTGTTTAAGCTGTTCATTTCGCCCAATAAATTCTTCTATTAAAAAAGTATCTTTGGCCGGAAATTCTTCATTGGGTTTTAGGGTTAAAGCTGCCGCCAAATCCGGATGAATCTCTTCTGTATCTCTAAAAGCTACTTTGGTATAATTTTCTATATCATTTCGAGAATTTATTTTTCTGACAGCACTGCTACAGCCGTCATCAACCGGTTTTGCAATAAAGGGATACGAAAATATCTTTTCTATCCGCAAGTAGGCTTTTTCAGGGTCTTGTTTCCATTCTGACCGCGTAAATAGGGTATGTTTAAACTGGTTATTGAGGCCGGCTTTGCTCAATAGTTCGATGGTTTCAAACTTATTTATGGTTAAAGCAGCCGTTGCAGCACAGCTACCGTTGTAAGGAATAGCAAGGTTACTTAAAAAAGTTTGTACTGTTCCATCTTCGCCCGGACGGCCATGTAATGCAATGAAAGCAAAAGAAATATGGTTATCTAACTGGTTTAGCGGAATATAGCTCGGTAATGTGGTTTCTTCTCCATTCAGCATTTCTCTAATAGAAGCAAGTCTTTGGCGAACTTGCTTAATTATGGGATTCTCATTGGGATTTTTTAGACTATGGATAATCTTATCCCGAATATCATCTGCATTATCTTTGAGTAAGTATGCTAAAGGAATCCTCCAGAGAGAAAACTCCGGCTCATTTGGAATGTTTAACTGGGTACGGAGCTCGGCAGAGAGATATTTATTATGGAGTAAAAAAACCGGAACGGGTGTATATTTCCCTGAGCTGCTTAGCTTTTCATAAATATTTCTACCGCTTTCTACGGAAATATGTCTTTCGGTAGAATATCCCCCCAAAATGACCCCAACGGTAGCTCGTTGCACTTTAAGTTCTTTTTGCTTATTTAACGTTTGTTGTAGATTTGTTAAGACAGTAGTGGCCGGTAGTAAGTTTTTGGCTTCACGTACACGGGCACGCATAGATTCCCAAATAACAAACGTTAAGAAGTGAACGGGGTCTAAGCCTATCTCGGCAGCTTGGTGAAAGAAAAAAGAACTGGGCATCATTCCGGAGGTAGTATTGGGGTCATTAAACAAAATGCGCCCGTCCGGCAGTAAAAATCCGTCTATACGTGCATAAACGTCAAAATTCATTCCCGTCATGAGGCGTTCTGCTCCTTGCATAATTTCAGATAAAGATTCATCAGGAAAGTCAGCCGGCGTTTTTTTGCGTGTTGGACCCGGTAAATACTTCCCTCTATAATCAAACAAAGTTCCGCTTTTAATTATTTGCGTAGGTGGCAATGCAATGGGTTCTCCATTGCTCCCTGCTATTACAATAACTGAAAACTCCTCTCCATTCAAAAACTTTTCTACAATGATAGAATCACTGCTATCTAAGGCTTCTAATATTAAGCTCTCTCGCTGCTTCGCTTGGCTGTGTAGATAATAAAAAAGTTCTTCGGGAGTGTAAATCAATGTTTGGGTAACAGTATCTCTGAGGGGAAGCCCCAAACCGGTACGTAAATCAACCCATTGGGTTATTTGTTCATAACACTCTTCGTTGGTTAAGCTATTCCAAACAACCAAATCTACTTCAACTTTAAAAAAAGAGGCCAAAATAGCTTCTCTTATTTGAAGTGGCTTTTGAACAACCCGCGTACCAATACTTGAGCCTTGTGTCGGAGGCTTGGTTACACAAGGATAACTCACATATAAGTTAATGTCTTCTAATATCTTAACCGGATTCTGTGAATATTCTTTCCAAGTGATGATGAGGGATTCATTTATTGGCATTCGCAGAGAATAGGTAAGCACAGGCTGTATGCGTTTGTCTATTCCTATGGCGCAGCCCAAAATACCCGACCCTGTATAAGGAATTTTTAACCAATCTAAAAGTCCTTGAATAGTTCCGTCTTCGCCAAAATGCCCATGCAATGCCAAAAAAGCACAGTCTATAAGATTCGGTAATGATTCCAGTGATATACGGCTACCAACTTCGGTTATCGCACGCTCATACTCCTCGCCTTGCAAGGTAGCAAGATGCTCTACATAGTATTGAAAAGAAGCCGATAAATGGCTATAAGCAGAAGCAGGCGGGAAAAAATCCCGAATAGTACCTTTGTAGAGATTTGGCCAATCCAGCAATATTAAACTATTGCGGCTGTCCACAAAAATGGGTATTGGTACAAAAATAGAACGATCTAAATTATCAAAAACAGTTCTGCCACCGGCAAAAGAAACCTCACGCTCACGAGATTTCCCACCCATGAAAACCCCAACACGGATATGCGTCATAATTGATTCGTTCACAAATGTATCAAAATAATGTGTTTCTATAAAAATATCGTTTTAAGCATAACTACAGAGTATGTTTTCCACGAAAAAAATGGAGCACCTTACTAAGTTATTTTTTTCGTGGAAAAAAATAATCCTAAAAAAAATAACTCCGTTGTAACTTTGAAAAGTGAAGAAAACCCTTGCACTAATTCAATTTTTAAAACGATATTTCCGATATGCTTTAAATCCTTACATCATAACTATCTTAGCAACAATATCTTGGATGCTTCTTTTGGATAGATATGACTTGATTTCTCAGTATCGTATGCAGCGTAATATAAAGCAATTAGAGGTAGATAAACAGTTTTACCAGCGGGAAATCTCTAAGGTAAAAATAGAATATGATATTTTACTGAACGACCCCTTGCGGATAGAACGTTATGCCCGAGAAAACTACTGGATGAAACGACCCAATGAAGATATTTATATTTTCAAGGAAATAGCTGGAGAATAACTTCCTTAAATAGAAGTTCTATGCAGAAAAAGACGTTCCGCAACCACAAGTTGATTTAGCATTTGGATTTTGAAAGACGAAACCCCGTGCGTTTAACCCAGATTGAAAATGAACTTCCATACCTAATAAGTAGATAGCGTGCCTTTTATCTAACAACAATTTGATACCATCTTGCTCAAATACGATGTCATTTTCTGACGATGTATCAAAATCTATCATGTAAGAAAAACCGGAACATCCTCCGCCTTTTACGCCCACACGCAAAGCAGTGCTGCCCTCCAATTGTTGTTCCGCAATAAGTCGCTTTATCTCTGTAACAGCGTCTTCGGTTAAACGAAAGGGAATTTCAAGTGAGATATTGTTGTTTTCCATGATATTATTTTACAGCAATATAACCCAAAAACACACTAAATTGTTTCATTCTAAGTCTCATAAAATCAAGAATTTCTTTTGGGTTCTGTATTAAGAACAGAACTGAAACTAAATAAAAATGGGTAAAAACAAGTGCAATTTTGGTGTAGAAAATACAAATATTGTATGTGCTATATAAAGCCAAAAGCGGTTCTATAAAGAACCGCTTTTGGGGAGCTAAGAGACTTCTTAGCCGTTTCCTTTGGTGCGTGGGTCTTTTTCAAGACCTTTTTGAGCGTTACCAACTGCGTTATGGCCAGTTGTATTTACATTTCCGGCGGCAGTACGAACTCCACCAGTTACTTGATCTAACTCCTGATCGTTAAGCTCCTGCTGCTCTTGATCGATTTGCTGTTCTTTTTCTTGCTCTTTCATAATCTGTATGAATTTACGGTTTTATACGTCAGTTTAAGATATGATGTTTCAAAAAACTACTAAAAAATCCTTTTTTATTTATATTTTTAATAACTATCTGATATTAAAGAGATTAAATTTTATTTTCTTTCCAAATAACGTTTCCTGTCGTTAATATTTCTTTTCCCCAAACGGGAAGTTCTTTTTTGATTCTTTCTACTACTTCTGTGCAGGCTTCGATTGCCGGCTGGCGGTGTATCGCAGAGGTAAACACAAATAAACTAATCTCTCCGGCTTTAACCTCCCCTAAGCTGTGGTAAATGTGCATACAAACCAATGGATATTTCTGAAAAATATCTTCCCGAATACGAAATGCTACTTCTAATGCCATTGGCTCATAGGCAGAATAATGAATGGATTGAACTTCCTGATTATCAATAGTATCTGCTCGAACTTGACCTAAAAAAATGCTATGTCCACCAATACTTAGCTTGGTTGAATGGTTTTGGATTGAGGTGGCTATTTTCTCCGAAGAAATTGCCCCTGCAACAAATATATTCTTAGGTTTTTTTTCCATAAATTAATTAAAAAACGTGCAAAGTTGATTGTAATTGATTGATTCCGCCTTCAATAGAAAAAACTTTTTTGTTAGGATAAGTTCTTTCAAGAAATTGAGCCGCTTTTTGGCTTCTAACTCCGGCCTGACAAAATACATAGATCGTTTCTGCTGCCGAAACTTCTTCTTTTCGGCATTCTAATTCCGTTAGTGGAATATTTAGGTAGTTGATTTTGTGGGGTTTAGGGAGTTCATCAGAATTTCTAACATCTACTATCAAAATATTTTTTGTCTTTTGAGTGATTGTTTGCAGCACTTCATGCCAAGAAATGGTGCGGGATAGCCCGCAAAGGGTTGCATAATTCATTTGCTCAAAATCTTTGATTGTTTGTGGTGCATCCGCTAATGCTTCGGGGTTCTCTAATATGCTTGTTTCGTAAAAACTATTTTGTAATAGGTTGTAAAACAGTACTTTATTTGCTATTGCCGGAGCATAATTCGATATTAACTTGATAGCTTCGGAGGCCATTATTGTTCCGATAATTCCGGGTAATACTCCCAAGACACCTATTTCGCTGCAATTGGGAACTTCTTCGGGAGCCGGCGGGCGGGGATACAAATCTCGATATGTTAAGGGGCGAGTTTGGGATTTTTGAGCATCTAAAACGATTACTTGTCCCTCAAATTTATAAATCGAACCTGAAACTAACGGCTTCTGCAATAAATAACAACCGTCGCTTAGTAGATAACGTGTTGAGAAATTGTCTGTTCCGTCAATGACCAAATCATGGTCAGAGAGGATTGAAACCGCATTTTGGGTTGTGATAAATGCTTCTATAGCTTTAATACCGATGTCTGGATATTTTTGTTGAAGATAGGCTGCTGTAGATGTTGCTTTGGATTTTCCTATTTCCGGGTATCCATACAATATTTGGCGGTTTAAGTTGGATTCTGAAACCGTGTCTCCGTCTATTATGGTTATTTCTCCAATACCGGCTGCTGCTAAGTATAACAAAAGCGGAGCACCTAAGCCGCCGGCTCCTACTACTAATATCTTTGATTTTTTCAGCCTATTTTGTGCTGCTGTTCCAAAGCCGGGTAAAATAACTTGGCGTTCAAATCTGCTCATATTAGCCTCCTGAAAATGGCGGCAATAGCCCAATTTCGCTATTAGGTTCTATTGCAGTGAGTTCATGCACCAGCTTTCTATTGATAGAAAATGTAAACCGAATATCCCCCAGTTTGGGAAATTTCTCTAACAAAACAGACCTTAGTTCCTGTGTGTTAGCAATGTTTTCTAAATAAAACTCATTAGACTGAATTTTTTCTGCAACTATCCCAAATGCCAATACTTTTATCATAAAACTACTCCTTTTTGTAATTCGGCAAATTCGTCTATTGTGTTGATGTTTGCAAATACCTCCGGTTGTGGTGCCAAAAAGTTTGGTATTTCTAACTCTTGATAAACCAATGACCTAATGAGCTCTTGCATCTTTAATTTATTTGAAGAAATATTTTCTAAAACAACTTTCTTTAAATCAGAATGATATATAGCTAATAATGGCAGTATTTTGCCTTGCAAAGAAGCTACCAATACTTCTTGGGTAGTTAGTTTAGAAATCATGTATTGAAGTATCTCGTTTTTAATCAAGGGTGTATCACAACTTAGTAAAAAAACATACTTAGATTTTGTGGTTGTTAGTGCCGTGAAAAGTCCCCCCATTGGGCCTTTTTCTGGAATAATATCCGAAATCACAGGAACTCCAAACTGGCTGTAAGCAGGGTTATTGGCAATTATTCGGACAGGGTAATTGGTTTTCAGTGAGGCTTCTAAAATCCATTCTATCATAGGTTTTTGATGAAAAAGCATTAAGCCCTTGTCTTGCCCCATACGGCTACTTTTGCCTCCGGCTAAAATAACGATTTCTAAGAAGTCTTGTTTCATATCCCAATCAGTTTAACCGCTGCAATCAGGAGCACTGTGGTCAAAACGTATTTTAATGTTCTTAGGTTATATCGTTGTGCGCCCACATAAGCGCCGGCTAAGCCTCCTGCCAATGTAAATGGTAAGTACCACAGCACGTATTCACTTGGTATGGAAGATGTTAAACTTGAACCGGCTAAACCGGCTATTGAATTAAAAAAAATAAACAATGCACTTAATGCAGCAGCTTCTTTCATATTCACCCAACCCAATAACAACACAATTGGGGAAAGTAAAATTCCGCCGCCAATACCAATTAATCCGGAAACAAATCCTATTACTAAACCAATCAACAATACTAAGCCTACTTTTGGCTCTATAATTTGTTTGTCTGATGTCGGTATTATCCCCAAAAAGCGGGCTACCGGAAATAGTAAAATGATGCCCAATATTTTACGATACAAAGATGTGTCTATCAGTAACTTTCCCCCTAAAAATGAAGCCGGAACCGAAGCAATTATTAAAATCCAAAATAGCCGTGTTGGGAATTTACAAACCTTTCGATACATCAAAAAAGATATAAATGAAATGAGTATGTTTAAAATCAACGCAGTTGGGCGGATTTCTATAGGTGAAATATGAAACAAAGTTAATAATGCTATATATGTACTCGCGCCGCCATGCCCAACCGAAGCATATAAAAAGGCAGTAATCGCAAGTAATAATATCAAGAGAGTTTGATTATCAATCATTTTACCAGTAATAAATAGATAATAACGAGTTTGGCTCGGCCTCAGCAATATCTTCCGGAATTTCTGCGAAACAATTGGACTCGTTAAAGGGTAATAAATCAAAAGACTGCTGGCCACTTAAAATTCTAACCAAAGATTGGTTTGTATATGCTTTTGCAAAGTGGGTTAAACCGGTATGTTTTTGGTAGGTATTTTGAAGTGGAAGAACTGCGTCTGGCTCCCAAACAGCCGAAAAACCCATCATTTTACGAATACATGGCTTTATGTATTGGTTAAAACAAGCTAATACCGCAGCCGGGTTTCCGGGCAAAGCAAAAACCAACGTATTATCTTTATGGCCAAAAAATAGCGGTTTACCGGGCTTCTGCTTAACTTTATAAAATCGCTGGGTAACTCCGGCAAGATTCAAACTTGAACGAATATAGTCATAATCCCCCACCGAAATACCACCTGTTAAAATTAACATATCACAGGATGCTAAACAGTCTGTTATATGTTCCAACGTAATATCAGGGTCGTCTGGAATGTGCCTAACTGATTGTATCTGAATGTTTAATTGTTTACAATATGCTTGTAGGGCTACGCTGTTAGAATTGTAAATTTTTCCGTAAGTTAAGGGATCTTTTAGGGTTATCAATTCATCGCCAGTGGTGATAATGCTGATTTTGGGCGGGATATATGCCGGAATGTGCGTTGCTCCAACGGATGCCATTAAGCCTATCATTCCCGGAGTTATCAAACTTCCGGCTTTGGCCACAATATCCCCTTGTCTGCATTGGCTACCTTGTAAACGGACGTTTGCACCATAACGGATTCGTTGTGGGTCAAAAGAAATTCTGCCTTCCTGAATAGATACAATTTCCTGCTGAATAACGGTATCTGTGCCCATAGGAATTGGTGCACCGGTGTAGATTCTTGCTGCCTCATCTAAACCAATAGGATTTTCGGATACTTCACCAGCCTTGATTTTTTGCGTTATTTGATAACTTGCTTTGTCTTTTTGGAAGCAAAAGGCGTATCCGTCCATTGCAGAATTATCAAAAGACGGAACATTACATTGTGCTGTAATATCTCCGGCTAATACCATTCCAACTAAATCAGAACTTAGTTCGTAAACCGCTCGTTTGAGAATGATTTGTGTATCAATGATTTGCTTTGCTTCATGAACGGAAACCATGATTTTTTAAGTAATTAACCACCAATGCCAATCATACTTCTATTGATTAGCACTTGGGGCTGAATGGTTTGGTAATCTGGCTGGAATTGCCCGCCCAAAGCGGGATATTTCCGTTTTACTGTTTCTACAATCAGTGGAACAATTGGCTCGTTCTTTCTAAATGGAGTTAGTAGGTCAGTTTCTTCTCTGCTAAATAAGCAGTTTTTGAGTTTACCGTCTGCCGTTAATCTTACACGATTACAGTCTCCACAAAATTGATTGGTCATCGTGGTGATGAAAGCAAACGTTCCTTCGTATCCCACTACTTTATATTTTCTGGCAGTGGCGTGAGGTTCATCGATGAGTTTAACGATATTATGCTTTTCTGAAACCAATTTTAATAGTTGAGCGGCAGTAACTACGTCATCACTTGTCCAGTTATTTCCGGCAAAAGGCATAAACTCAATAAAACGAATATGAAGCGGTAAGTTTTTTGTTAATTCGAGAAAATCAAAGATTTCTTTGGTTATGAACTCTTTGATAGCTACTACATTGATTTTTACTCGGATTCCCTCTTGCAGCAAAAGCATAATATTATCCCAAACTTGCTTAAAAGCGTTTCTTTTGGTAATCTGAAAAAAGGTTTCCGGATTTAGGGAATCTAAACTTACGTTAATGGTAGAAACTTTTGCTGCTTTGATTGTGTCTATGTATTGGTTTAAAAGCAGCCCGTTAGTTGTTATCAGTAGTTCAATATTCAGTTTTGATAGGCGGGTTAGAATGTCTGCAAAATCCTTTCGGAGCAGCGGTTCACCGCCTGTTAAACGTAATTTATTGATTCCCAATGAAACGAACTCACGGGCAATTGATTCTATTTCAGCAGCATTCATAAGTCTTTCGGACGGGGTGAAAGTATAACACTCCTCCGGCATACAATAACTACATCTAAAATTACATTTATCTGTAATTGAAATACGTAAGTAGTTATGAATTCTGTTGAAATTATCGTACAGCATTTTTTATTCCTTTAGGTTGCGGACTTCGTCTTCAACGTTGTCCTTAGCTTTTTTGAATTCGGCAGCACTTTTTCCTAAACCACGCATTAGCTCTGGGATTCTTTTTCCGCCGAAAAATATCAACAACACAAAAGCAATTAGGATTAGTTCCGTCGTGCCTAAGGTAGCAAACAAGAATATGATTAACGATGTCATGGGGTATCGCAATGATTTATGGTTAGATGATTGCGTTCAAGTTCATAGCGGATAAATGTTTCCAATAAGAATGAAACTGTGAAGAAGAAAGTACCTGCGTTCCCTTCGCGAATTTTTTGGGCTAAAGATATGGCAAACTCTGCGGTATGCTCAATCAAAAAGTCTTGATATGCCTTTTGGGTAATGTTTTGGGCTTCTTCGTTGGGTGCAATAACTGCTTTTAGGAGTAGCATTGCCAAGAACTCCAATTCATACATGATAGAATCCGGGTTCTCGCCGGTTTTGGGCTGAAAACCAAAAGCATAATAAAACGCATTTACATCTGTTACGCTGTTGTATCTTTGTAAAGTATGGGTTTCGCTCAACGGAACGCCCCCTTTGATAAAGATTAGGGAATAGTCATACAGGATTTCCTCGTCATTAATAGATTGGCACAAAGTAGTGAGTATATTAGCAATTTCTGGGTTAGGATGGCCAGATTTACAAAGTCCTCCGGCCATTTCCTTAATTGCGAACAACCTATCTTGATTTGGAAAGTCAAAGCAATTTGCGATAAGCCGATATATGTCGGCATTCAGCAAATCAATATTCAAGGCTGGGGTTGATTTCATTATTATTGAGGTTAAGGTTCTAAGGTTAAGTCCACCCAAGGCATAAAGTGCTTGCGTCCTCCGATATTTTCGTTTCCTCCGTCCCAAATAGCGAATGCTACTTTGGTTTTTGTTTTTACTTTGGCTTTGTTTTTATCGTCTGTATTAACGGGCACTGCGATGCAGGCTGTCCATTTTCCATCTTGCCAAACTGCCCAGCCTTTTGCTTGCTGGTTTTGCTGGGTAGCCATTGTACCGAATCCTTCTGCGGATGCTTCTTCTACGGTAGATGTCCGTTTGATTTGGGACATTGGGTTTTTGGAATATGTACCGGGCATTGTGTTTGTTTTTCCGGCATCAACCATTTGCTCTGCGGTGATATTTTTAGCATAGTTCATTTGGTTTTTGTCAGGATAGTATTCCATACCGGGATAAACATCAACCCACATATTTGGGTATTTTTGGGTAACGTCTTGAAAACCTTTTTCTACGTCATTTTGCCAAACGGATTTCCAATGAACTATGTGAACGCGGCCGCCGGCATTGCCCATCATATAACTGGGAATGTTTCCGGGGTCCAAAGGCAATTGAATTGCTAACTGGTCGCAAAACTTATCCGCATCAACTTCTGTGTTTTTGGTAGCATCAGCCCATTCAATTAAGAAATACACTTCTTTTCCGAAGTAGGCACTCTTGACGGAAATTCCATCTACAGATTGCTTCGGTAAGTTAGGATAAACTACGTTTTGGGGAGACAGTGCTAATTTCTTCCAAGTTGTCTTATTCCAAACAGGATCATTTGCTACTGACTTAGGGTCAATTTGTTTGGTACTTTTTACGCACTTAACTTCGTTATCTGCTTTTACCCAGTTAGGTGGGTTTCCGGCAGAGGCTTGGGGTGTAGTTGTTGTTGTAGCGGGAGTTGTGGTTGTTTTTGAAGGAGCAGCACTCTTGGGAGATAAACTTCCAATGTAAGCTAATACATCTTTAATCTGTACATCCGTCAAATTCTGGTCTGGCATCGGGATTTTATTAAACTCATTAAACAATTTTACGGCAATAGGGTCTCCTTTTTTTACCATAGATTGTGATGATTTGATAAAACTCAACAACCAAGTTTGTGTTCTGCGTTCATTTACGCCGGACAAATCCGGGCCAACCAGTTTACCTTTTCCAACTGTGTGGCAAGCACCGCAAATCCCTTTGAATGTATTTTCTCCTTTTGCTGCATTTTGAGCTGTTAGCTTAGGCATAACAAACCCAATTAGCATAGCTATTACAATGAACTTCTTCATTTTGAATATATTAAAAGTTATTTAAAGCAGGTTACTTTTTGGGGGGAGCACTTGCAGGTGCTGTGGTTTTGGGTGATAAACTCTTGACGTAAGCCAAAATATCTTTAATCTGTGGATCGGTCATATTTTGGTCTGGCATCTGAATTTTATTGTAATCATTAAATAGTTTCACAGCAACGGGGTCTCCTTTTTTTACCATTGTTTGTGATGATTTAATGAAACTCAACAGCCAAGTTTCTGTTCTTCTATCTGTTACGCCGGATAAATCTGGCCCAACTACTTTACCTTTTCCTACACTATGGCAGGCTGCACAAATTGACTTAAAGGCTTTTTCTCCTTGGGCTGCATTTTGAGCAGTAACGTAGAGTGAACCCATACATAATATTGTGCTGATTAGAATGATTTTTTTCATAGTTCGGTAATTTTAATTTTGGTTTTAAAAATAATACTTTTTGAATTACGGATTGTTATGGCGGAATGTTTGTAAACTTTCATCCCAGTGCGGGCGTGTGAATACAGGTTCTGTATAAGGAACTCTAATGATTTCATTTCCGGCAGCGTCGTAACCTACGGCATGATTGGCTTCTGCTTTGTAAGAGTGAGTGATTTTGCTACTGTTTCCAAACAGTAAGAACGCTGCTAAAAGTTCTTTATCATCTTTCATGTTACGATATGTTTCTACAGCTTTTTCTACACCCGGGCCAAACATCTGAAATAGAAAATCTTTGGGTACATGAACCGGTGGGATGTAATAAACATTGGGTTGGGTCCCAAATTGTGGATACAACGGCAAAGCTACTTTTTTTATCCGCACAATCATATCTATCGGATTATCTTTTCTGGGTTCCTTAGCGTCCTCCATAAATCCTTGTAATCTGATTTTGCCGATACAAGTAGTTACGCAGCGTGGCTGCTCACCTTTTTCTATCAAGGGATAGCATCCAATACACTTTTCTGATACACGAGTTACCATATTAAAAAATGTTTTTTTGTATGGGCAAGCCTTAACACATTCTTTGTAGCCTCTGCAACGAGATTGGTCTATCAGCACAATCCCGTCTTCTTCGCGTTTGTAGATAGCTTTTCTGGGGCAAGCTGCTAAACAAGCAGGGTACGAGCAATGATTACAAATTCTGGCTAAATAGAACATCCAGACATTATGTACACCATTGAAGAACGCGCCCTTTTCCATTGTTCCGATAACTTCATCTTCTCCGATGTTTGGGTAAGCGTAACTCCTTTCATCTGGGCGAAAGCCGTGTACACGTTCTCCGGGAGCAGTGTTTTCAAAGATGGTATTACCTTTAAAAACGCCTGCATTATCCCATTGCTGCTCTGTGAGTTTCAAAGTTTTAACGTCCCATTTACGCGGATAGCTTCCGTAAGGTTTCGTTTCAACATTGTTAAAGAACATTGTTTCTTCACCGCGCCCTGAAGTCCAAGTGGTTTTACAAGCTACGGTGCAAGTTTGACAGGCGATACATTTATTTGTATCAAAAATATATGTAATTTGTTTTTTAGGCTTAGCTTCTTCGTATGGATACTCCATTTCTCGTTTAAGCTGCCAATTATTAACTGTTGCCATTTGTTTTCAGATTTAGTTGTTAGTAATTTTCAAGTTATTTTTTCACGAATCCGCCTTTGAGGTAATTTTTAAAGTCGTTATCTTCATAGGTAGGTCTCATTCCTTCGGTTGCGCCTTCCCATAGTCCTTCTGCGTTTAATCCGCCTCTTTCAGCTAAGGTTATTTTTACAAAAGATTCGCGTGGGTTTCCGGTAGCACCGTGAACGTCAATTTCAAAGCCTTTACCGATTCCTTGCCCAAAGTTATTTTTACGAACGAGAGAATCCGTTAAGAGTGTAGGTTTGAGCCAAGCACGGGTACAACTTTGGTGGGAGCCGCTACGGAAAAGAGATTGATAATGGGTTTTTGGGTTTTTGGCAATACCGCTTTCGTTTTCTTTAGCACCTTTTACAGAGCCGTAGGTTGATCCGTATGCGTTATGCCACATTCTGGTAATGCCTCTTGGGGTTCCGGGGTAGTAGCGGGCACGAGCTTTTAAGCGGGATAGCTCATATTCAGGGCTATCTTTTTTCTGCTGCCAGCCTCGAAATGGCCTATCCGAAGGATCTGCATCTATCCAAACATAATCTCCGTCTTCTACACCTAACTCTTTGGCATCCAATGGGTTAATGTCCACATATAACTCAGTAACATACGGTTTCCGCTTATCTTGGCGGTGCATATCTCCAAATGGGCCGAACCAAACTGCGATAATATCGGTATCTACCGGCATTGTATGCACACCATGTCTAAATTTAGGTGTATGGAAAATAAATTTAAAGTCCTTATCTGCGTTTTGGAGCGGATGCTTAGTGTTTTTAACCTCACTCCACGGTTTCACTACATTCCTTGCTTGACGCACATCTGTTGTTAAATTATTGGTATCTACGCCGTACTTTTGAGGAGTATCGGGCATAATGCAAGGATGTTTTTTGGAAACAATGACGTTTGGTTCAAAAAAAGTAGAGTCAATGGGTTCGCGGAATACTATCATGTTTTCGCCGGCTTCGATAAATTCCGGTTCATCGCGGTAAAATTCCATCCTGCCGGATTTGGTGTACCATTGTTTATTTTCTTCTACTTGCTCCATTCCCACATATTTTGGGGTGGTGCGTGTCATCACCAATGAGGGGATTCCTTTTTTGGCAAGTGCTTCAATTTCTTCAAATTTATAGCCGGTCATGCCTTGGCTGGTATCTAATATCCGTTGTAAATACACTTCCGGCTTATTTTCATGAACAAACTTGAAATAATCTTTAAATCTATTATCTCCGGTCAGGTCTCCAAAAGCGGATGCGATTCCGGCTAAGACTTCTATATCGCCTCGAGTATCAAAAATTCTTTTGAGTGGAGTTCTGGGAAATGTGTATAAGAACGGATTTGTAACAGAAATAGTCATATCCGGAAACTTAAACTCTGCCCAAGAATCAACGGCAAATACAATATCTGCATATTCACAAGAGCCTGTCCACCACCATTCTGATACACCGATAAAATCAATTCGGGGATAAACGTTTATTACGTTATCATAATGCCCTTTTGAGTTTCCTAAGAGAGAGTTTCCATTGGAAACCATAATAGATTTGGTAGGTGCGGGCATGTGGGTTTTTCCCGTCATGTTTTTATTCCCCATCCGTAAAATTCTATCTCCATTGTTAAAGAAGTGAGCTGATTCGTAATGGAAATATTTTTTTACTTTGGGTGCTTTGGTGGTATCCAACTCCGGATTGAATGGGTCTTCTGCGATGTAGCAAGCTAATCCAGAAAAGTAAGCTCCACGATAATTTCCGGCAAAAGAACCGACATTTCCACCTATTTTACCTATATTTGAGGTAATGCTTGCTAAAAATAGTACAGCTCTGTCTTTTAAGTCATTATTAAAGAATTGATTAGGTCCCATTCCGGTAGCAAATATCGTTTTGCCTTTGTTTTTAGCTATTTCTTTGGCTACTGTTTCGATACCTTGTATGGGTGCCCAAGTAAGTTCTTCTACGGTTTTGGGGTCAAAGTTGTCCATGATGTATTCTTTCATCAGGTCAAAGACTGTGCGAACTTCTACTTCTTTCTTTTCCCCTATTATTTTAACTTTAAATTTACCTTCGAGGGCTGGGTTCACGCCTTTGTCGTACATAAATTTGCCGTAATCGTCTCGGGTAACGACAGTTGGTGCATTTTTGGTTTCATCCCACACTACATAGTCTCCCCATTCATTTGCTAATTCTTCGCTTACGAAAGGTATTCCTTGTTTTAGAGAGGGTTTGTTTTTTTCACCGGCTTTTAGGACTTCGATGTAATTTTTTAATCCCGGTTTCTGGTATTTTTTGATGATGTCGGTAGGCTTCAGGATTTTTTGGTTATCCATTCTGATTAGGAATGGTAAGTCGGTAAATTTCTTCATGAAGTCTGCGTCATACAATTTGTCGCGGATGATTACGTGAGCGAACCCGAGTGCTAATGCTGGTGTAACTCCCGGGCGGCATACGATAAGGTTATCTGCTTTGTTGGCAGTAGCACTATATTCGCAAGCGATTACAGTAACTTTGGCACCTTTCATACGAGCTTCTGTAAGCCAGTGAGCATCAGGCATTTTGGTAGTTATCCAATTCATGCCCCAAACAACGATATGGTCAGAGTGATCCACACAAGCTAAGTCAAAGTCAACGGTTTGGGCACCGGTTACCATTGGGTGTCCGGGAGGTAAGTCAGTATGCCAAGCATAACTATCCCAGCAGCGTGCGCCGTGTGCGTGTTCCGGATCGATATTGTTAATCTTGGCATCCAAAAGTGCTAATGAGTTTGCTAAACGGTTTATCCCGAAGATACGGGTTACACCTAAGGGTGCCATTCCGCCCCGAAACTTTAACACTTGTGTTCCGTGCCCTTCGGTAGCTTCTACCATCAAGGGATCGTAGCCTTGTGCAGTTAGTTTTTTCTTTCCTTCTTCTCCGTTGTAGGTGCGGGCGATGTTATTTAACACCGCAGCGGTGTATTTGAAAGTATCTTCCCACGTTAATTTAACGAAGGCTTCTTTTCCTCTTTGGAGATATTCTTGTGAAATTGTGCCATCAGCATTTCTGGGCATTCCTTTTTGTATCCACTTTAGGTAGCCTTCGCGGATTACGGGATATTTTGCTCGGCGGTCTCCGTAAAAGCGTCTGGCAAGAGCTAACCCCTTTTGGCAGCATCTGGGCTCCCAACGGGCTGTGGCTTGATTCCCTTGTAAGTCTTTGGCATTTGAGAAAGCATAACTCGGGGCTATCCTGACTACGGCACCATTTTTTACATGAGCTTTTAGCAAGCAGTTGTGGGTGTCATTTGGCGCACATAAGAAAGTAAACTCCTCATCATACTGCCACATATCTCGGTAGGTCTTTTCCCAATCCCGATTCGGGTACTTAGCTAACGGGTTCTCTACATCTATTGGGTCAAAAAATGTAAATATTTTGTTAAAACCCTCAAATGGAAGGCTGGCAAAAGCAGCCGTTCCCAAACTCGTTAGTAGCCCGTTTTTTAAAAATTTTCTTCTATTGATTCCCATAATTCAATTATTTTAGACGGGTTGATTCATGTAGCCAAAGTTCCGGATATCTCCTCTGCTAAAACATGATAAGCATTACGGTAAAATGTGATATTAATCACATCCTGAAAATAGAGTAGTATTGAGTAAAATTAGCCGGTTTACGTATAATTCAGGGTTGTGGTTCAGAAAATATGAAAGCTATTGTTTCGTTGGTGAAGCATTATTACTACTATGGCATCATGGTTCTCTGTTTTCTTGAAAAAGCAAGTAGCCCTCCTGACAAATCTTCTGTTTCTGGCTTGTAATGAGTTATTTATATTTATTCTTAGTTGTTTTTGCACTTTGGCAACGAGTGGTCAAGTAGCAGTTAGTTTGACTTTTGGCATAGACGATAAGGTTAGTCTTTATGGCCAAAAACTTCATCATACTTTCTGAAGCACAACCCAAGTTCAACGGCATAAATCATTGCACCTCTTTGAATAATTGTTTCAGGTGTGAATTGATGAATAGCAAATCGCATATTTCTGGATAGCATTATGTATTTTTGCAACTACTCTGTGCTAATCAAACTCTTTTTACAACATTTAAGAAATCATACTGAAACTGAATGTGTTATAGATTCTCCCTATACTGTCATCAGCGGGCTAAATGGTGCAGGTAAAACCTCAATCTTAGAAGCCATTCATATTTTAAGCCTTGGGCGTAGTTTTAGAACAACTACTGATAAGAAGTTACTTCAATTTGCTCAGCCTTTTTGGGCTGTTTCTGGAAATATGGGTGCAAAGATTTCCCCAGAGACCGTTCGAGTAGCTTATTCAGAAGCAGACGGAAAAAAACTTTGGTTATCTCAAAACCCTATTGGGCGATTAAGTCAATTTATTGGTCATTATCCGGTAATTACATTGTTACCCAATAAAACCGAAGTTATTATTGGCCCAGCAAGCGAAAGACGTACCTTTTTGGACTCTTTTTTGTGCCAGCAACAAACTGACTATTTAGAATATCTTACCCGTTACCAAATAGCATTAAAACAGCGTAACAGCCTGTTACACAACCCTCAAACAACAAATGATCTTTTGTCTGCATGGGAAGAACAAATGGCCGTAAATGGGCAGCAACTGATTCTATATCGGAAGCAACTGCTCCAAGCTATTGTACCATATTTTCAGGAATATTTTAATCGGTTTGAGTACAATTTATCCTTAAAATTAAATTATTCTCAATCGCAACTACTTGATAGCTACGTAGATTTAAGAAAAGTATGGGAAAAGTACCGGCAAAAAGATTTTCAGTTAGGCTATACCTCTGTAGGGCCGCATCGAGATGATATAGAAATCACGGTAGAGAACCGCCCACTCAAAGAAGTTGGCTCTCAAGGTCAAATTCACTCTGCAAGTATAGCTCTGTACTTTAGTCTGATTGCTTATCAACGTACTACTAAACAGTTATCTCTTTGGCTTCTCTTAGATGATATCTTTGATAAGTTAGACCCGCTTCGTACCCAGATTCTGGCTCAACAATTACTGCAATTTGAACAAACACAGGTGTTTATTACAGATTCACAAATAGAAAGATGCCAAGCTATTGCTAATCAAATAAAAGCGTCTCTCTGGTTGGTAAAAAACGGGCAAGTTCAAACATTATATTGAATAATTACTGAACTACATAACGGTAGTAATAAGCGGCATAGGTACTAAACTAAATCTTATTTTTAAGATTTAGTTTAGTACCTATGTAGGTTAGAAGTCTTCTTCTGCGTCTTCTTCTGTGTCTTCTTCGTCAAACTCGTCAAAGTTGTCTTCGTAAGCTTCGTCAAAGTCTTCATCAAGTTCTTCCGAATCTTCGTCTAATTCATCAAAATCATCGTCTGATTCTTCATCGAAATCATCGAAATCATCCTCTAACGTTTCGTCTGACTCTGTTTCTAAAAGTTCATCTTCGTCTTTTTGTATGCGAACAGGCATAGTTGATATATTTGGTTTAGAATTCGGGGGCTAAATTAATCACTTTTTTAAAATCTCAAAAACAATAGCGATAGTGTTTTTTGATGCTTTTTTTACAGAAATATCTACGGTTTCACCTGTTTGAACGGACCAATCATTTGCAGGGATCAGTATTGGTTTTAGGGCTTTGTTGATTTTATCAGCATAGTCTTTTCCGTTTATATCATTAATTTTTTTGTTTATTTCCTGAATATCAAGTTCTTCTAAGCTTAGGATAATTGCCATATAGTCTTTTTTCCCGATGTTATCTAACACAAGTGAATAATCACTGGGAAAAAGACGGGTTCCGGTTATTCCGCAGTAGGGAGAATGTTCTTGGGTGTATGGAAATAAGATGTAGCTACTTTCATTGGTTTCTTGGCCTAATACATAGGCATAGCAAGGCGTGGTATTGTTAATTTCTATTTTAAATTTAGTTTTGGCGGGGTAGTCATCTGTGGTAATAAAAATACCGGTTTTTTTTTGCTCTAACGAGATATATTCTTTCGTTTTGTTCCGCACAAGGCCACAAGATACTTTAAATAGTTGTTCGCTGGGAGCTATTTTAGAAGGTAGTGGAAAAAGCCCCCATGCTTCTATGCAGAAGTCATAAAAAGCTTTGTATGGCATCCAGAATATACCACTTTCACCAAATTCACTGCCCCAAGAGTTCATGATTTCAACGCTTCCGCCTTCTATGTTGTCATTATACCCAATCAGGCACATTGCGTGGCCGCCTAAGGCCGAGCGTTGTCTTTTTTTATATTTTTCAAGTTCTTTATAGTCATTTGGGGTTGGTTTCCAGATTTTTGAGCCGAATAAGTCGTCAAAAGTTCCTCCAACGGGTAAGGCTACTACAACGGGTGCTTTTTTAGCGATATTTTGCTTAATTGCGTCTAAGTCAATATCGAAGCTACTTCCTCGAGTAAGTCTATTGTAGCCGGCAATTTTAAATTCTTTGGCACTTTGTTTTTGTTGTTGGTTGGGAAGCCGGTCGCAATTATTGGGGTCATAGGGGAAGTCCTGCCAGCGAACGACTCCTTCTGACATCATTTTTTCCATTGCATCTTGAATATATGAACCTCCGCTGCAATCGCTCAAGCGAATTTGATTGTACAAAAATGCAGGGCTAAAAATCAGAGAATCCGGGCTTTTTCCTGTGGCGATACATTCTAAGATAGTTCTGGCTGCATAAGCAGAGGAAAACGCTACACAAGACCCCTGAGAACCTTGACTTACCCTGCGAGGTGCATATTCATGAAGGGAAGCGGATGCAGGTAGCCGATTCTTTTCGGATTCCTTAGATAATGGCTCAAAAATTTTAGCAAGTCTAAATTTAGCAGTATCCATAGAACATCCCTTAGTTACGGTTTCCTCATCTATATAACCCGTAGGATCTCCAGAATTGCCTTTATGCCCACAACTGGTAGCAAACAATATTATCCACAAAAGATAACTTAGTTCAAACTTAAATTTTAACATCTGTGTAGTTTTAAATGCAAGTTTACAAGAGTTTTAAAGATGTTTTATGATTGTGGTTCAGAAAGTATAATAAAAAGATTAGTAATCAGGGATAACTTCGTGGTTAAAGAAAACCATGATGCCATGATAGCAATAATGATATACCAATGAAATCATAGTTTTTATACTTTTTGAACCACGCCCCTAATTTTTACGCATAAAAATATTGTTATTCTAAGCTAAAAAGTGTGCATTTTTGTAGAAAAATAATATGAATATTGTAGGGAAAATTCATGCGATATTTGGAGAACAGCAAGTAAGTACTTCTTTTAAAAAGCGGGAGTTTGTTTTGATATGCGCAGATAACCCAATGTATCCTCAGTTTATTAAACTTGAGTTTACCCAAGAAAAATGCGCTCATTTAGATAAATTTAAGGTTGGAGATACCGTTGATGTGAGTTTTAACTTGAAGGGGCGCGAATGGAAAAATCCAAAGGGAGAGTTGGTCTATTTTAACACCTTAGATGCGTGGAGAATCGTTTCAGCATCTTCATCAAATGCTGAAGCATCGCCCCAGAATTTAGAAACAACTAATTATCAGCAGCCCCCCGGGTTCACTTCGCCTGCTACTACTGACGCTATTGACGATTTACCTTTTTGATAGGTAACTAATTTTTTCCAGTATAATTTTGCGTATGCCGTTTCAAAATCGGTTGTAGGGGATTGTTATATGCGTGTTTCAAAGTGGTTACGTTTTAAACGGCGTTTAGATGAGTCTTTTAATGGTACTCTAAGGCAACAGCTATCTAAAAAGATGGGATTACTGGGTAATATCTCTATGGCTCTGACTATCATTAGTATCCCTGTTCTTATTTTTGAAGAAATACATTTTAAAGAAACGATTCAGCAAGAAACTTTCTATGACTGGACATCTTCCATTCATTTTTTATTTTTAGTTGAATATCTCTTACGGATAATTTCCAGTTCCAAACCGGTACGGTATATCTTTTCGTTTTCCGGTTTAGTAGATTTTGCAGCTTTTGCGCCGCTATTTGTACCGCCTATTTTGATGTTAGTGCGAGGAACGCGGTTAGTTTCACTTGAATTTATTATTCTCAATATCACGATACTGCGTTTGGTACGTCTGCTAAAACTCTGGAGACCGTTGATATTTACGCTTATGCGTTATAGAGCGTTTAGAAACCTTGTTGCAGATATTCGCTTGAATCAAGTAGTTCGGAAAATTTTCTTAAAACATTTACAGATTACGGTACTATTTTCATCTGGGATAATTTTAATCGGTATTGGAATTATTTATTTGGTTGAGTTAGGGCATAGCTCCGAATTACGTAGTTTTTGGGACGTAGTTTGGTGGACAGCCCTAAGTTTAGTAGGGGCCGGTGATGGTACAGTTGTAGAGACTTTAACCGGCCGCTTTGTAATGTTGATGGTAATTATCGGTGGGGTAATTTTCTTTGGGAGCATTGCAGGTACAGTTACCACAATTATTCAAGATAAAATACATACTCTGCGGGTGGGAGGCGGGAAAATAACGGCTGTAGATACCATTGTTTTTTGCGGAATCTCACCAGACCTAAGCCGAATTTTTCATTTTATTCAGGAAAACTTCCGAAACTATCTGGCCACACCCCCGGAATTAATTTTAATTAACGAAACAATATCGCCGGAATACTTTGATTTAGGGAACATCAGTTTTGTAGCCGGAAGTGCTACTTTACCTCCTATTTTAGAGCGAGCTGCTATTCATACTGCCCGCAATATCTACATTCCGGTAGAGGTTTATAACGACCCATTACGCCAAGACTCTATGGTGCTCCAAAAGTTTATGGCAGTAATCGCAACATTGCTGGGAAATAAACTTCCGCAAGAAAAACAGGAGCAGCTTTGGGGTGAACTCTTGGATAGACCACCGGTTTCCATCACCTTAGAATTTCTTGGGATAGAACATCGGGCTCAGCCGGTAGTTCTGCTTAATACCTACTTTGACGGCCTCAAAAACTGCCCCGACAACCTGAAAAAACAGCTACAGCAACATATTCGCTTAGAAACCATTATCTTACCCAACTTTACCGGAATCTTGATTGCACAATCCCTGCGGGTGTATCTAAGTACCCGCGTGTTTGAGCAACTTATGCAGCTAAGTAATTTAAGCCACCCAGAAGGAACGGTCAGCATCTTCCCATTATTCAAACAACAATTTGATATTCAAGAACAATTACTAAGTTGGATAGGCTTTGAAAAGCAAGAACGCAGCTTTTTACTCAATGAAAACCAAATTTTAGACTTACACTTTTATTTATTTCATCAGGGACTTAATTTGATCGCTGTTTACCACAATTTTTACGCCGAAGATTCAAGCATAACCAACCATACCTATAATATCCGACCCTTGTATGCAGGAGCAGGTTTAATGAACTTTGACCCTAAGCAGGATGTTTTTATTGTTTTAGCGAGAAATCAATTTGAGGTAACTTTTTCTGAGGAAATTATAATCAACCACTTAGCAACGCCTTGGAAAAAGACGGTACAATTTCCGGATTCACGGTTAGCACGGCTGAAAAAAAATCCTATTATTCCTCAAAATGATGTTATTATCAATATTTTGCTGGGCTTTAATCAAGAGACAATCCCAATGCTCGAACGTTTAGCCTTAGATGAATTTAGAGATTTTACTTACCTATTTTATCACCCAGACTATCACGGTAAGTCGCTACAGGCAGCGCGCTCTTTTTTGGAAAACTATGGCGTTATTTTGTATCCAGACTATACCTCAATATTGGCCAATGATTGGGATAATATCCAGCCATTAGGTTGTTTTCAAAACACGGATTCGGATATAACCTACCGTATTCAGATAATTATCTGTAATTTACCTAATAATCAAGAACTTACTGATGAAGATTCTGATAGTTTGGCCTCTCAATTAGCTTTTCAGTCTCCCACTTTTGTTTATAATTTGCTACAAAAAGCGGGTGTTCAATCTACCAGACAGCGGCTTAAGCTGCACGTTGTTATAGAAACCTACAATAAATCGCGGGAAGTTGTGATTTCCGGCTTCATTAAGCGAACTTTATCTGAATATCAAGATAGAATGGAAGTTCGCTTTGATTTTTATAATCGAATAGACTTTTTTTCAAGGCTCAAAGCCTTTGTTATTCAGCAGCCCGGCTTATCAAATGTATTACGTAAAATCATGATAAACAAGCCGGAAGAAGCTAAGCAGGGTTTAAATCTGTATATCGTTCCCTATTCTGTTGAGTTAATTCACGAAAAAAATCCCGATGTTGTATATGCAAACTTAATGCAGCAAAATATAATTCCGGTTGGGTTTGTGCGGGATTATGGTTCTTTGGAAACAGAGCCAACGCCTATCTTCTTTGAGTCATACCAGCCCAATTCGGAGGTCTCCTACAAATCTTCATGGGTTGATTTTGTGGCTAAACAACCATGCGATAATTGCCGCTTGATAATTTTAACGTGGAGTTTTTTAAATTCTAAAATCCATCTGAATTTACCCGATTCAGCATAGGCAGAAAAACTTAAATATTCATTACTTTATTCTTCTTGCAAAACAATAACTAATTTATTATCAATTAGCTGCTTAGCTATCATCTTTTGGGCTGGGCTAAATTCTGTTTGTTCATTGTGAATAGTTATGGCAGAAACCGGCGACCAAATGGTTATGTCGTATAAATCCATCGTTTGTTCGCGTAGTTTTTGAATGTCGTTTGGTCTATTTTCGATACAGAGTAATAAGGTTCTGGCTTGATGCTGTATAAAGGTTATGGTAAAGTTAAGCTCGGAAACATTGGCTGTTATTTCCAATAAATTTTTATTTGTAAGATAGTTAAAGTCTTTGATAGTAAACTGGATAGCGGCTAAGTTCGTTTTTTTTAATTTAATGGGAAGGTGATGCAGGTAGGGGAAATTTCCGATAATTGTTCCGGCGTTCTTGGTATCTAAGAAAGAGCGCACTTGTAGTGGGATGTTTTTTTGAAACAAAGGCTTCAGGGTTTTGGGGTGCAAAACAGACGCTCCGGCGTAAGTCATCTCAATAGCTTGTTCATAGCTTAGTGCCGAAATTAGGCTTGGGCTATCAAAAAAGCGAGGATCTTGGGTTAAAACACCCAAAACGTCTTTCCAAACAATTACTTTCCGGGCATTTAAAGATGCTGCGATGATGGCGGCACTATAATCCGAACCTTCTCTACCTAAGGTCGTGGTTTTTCCTTCTGTATTGGCAGCAATATATCCCTGCGTTAAAATGTAGCCTGATGATAATAAACTACTTATTTTCTGTTGGATATATTTTTCCGTTAAACTCCAGATTACATCTGACTGGCCTATCTGCGAATCTGTAATGATTATTTCCCGAGAATCTACCCAAGTAATACTGAGCTGCTGAGCTGCCAGATATTCATACACAATGATGCTTGAAAAAAGCTCCCCAAAACTCATAATCCGGTCATGGGTTCTATCTGGAAAATCTCCTAACAAAAGAACTCCAGCTATAATCTGCTCAAGATCTTTAAATAAGACAGATAGCTTTTCAACCGTATTAAAATAAAGTTTTTCGTTAAATAATTCATTAACTATCTGATTATGAAATTCTTTTATTTTTTTAAACTGCCTTTGAGTTTGATTGGAGTCAAGGTTTTTAGCATATCTTGCTAACCTTTCAAGATGATTTGTAGTTTTATCAATGGCAGAAACTACGATAACGGTATTTTTTGCGGGTAATTCTTGAATGATTTGAGCTATCCGGCGAATATAAGTGGCATTTTTTAGGGCGGCTCCTCCAAACTTGTGTATTGTTAGCTCTTGCATTATCTGACAAAAGTAGTTAGTTTATAAAGAATCTTTCAACAGTAGTAAAAAACACTAAACCAGAATAACTAATTTATTATCAATATGTTTTGTTTAAGCAGGCACTGGTGTAACTTCGGGCACTTCTTGTTTTTCTTGAATAGCCCTGCGGCTTACGCTTAGGATAATCCCAAAAGAAATTCCGGTGAATATTAAAGACGTTCCTCCCATACTCACCATAGGCAGTGGCAGGCCGGTAACCGGCAGCAGCCCAACCGCAACGCCCATATTTATCAACGCTTGAATAACGATCAAAAAAGACAACCCTGCGGCCAGCAAAGCCCCAAAGGTTTTACTGACCGTAACAATGGCTACACTTCGTATCAGTATCGTTAAATACAACAGTAACAACCCGCCGCCACCTAAAATCAGCCCATATTCTTCGATGATAATTGCAAAAACAAAATCTGAATACGGATGCGGTAAGAAGTTTCTTTGTTGGCTTTTGCCAATACCTTTTCCCATCACGCCGCCGGAGGCAATCGCAATATTTGCCTGCTGTGTTTGATAGTTGGGTTCATATTCCGGATCCATATAGCGCCCTACATAATCATGCAAACGGTTTTGCCACGTCTTACCACGTTTTACAGTAAACATCAACACTGTAACACCAATTAAACCAATAATTAACAGCCCCAAAATATGCCGAGTACTAACTCCTGCCACATACATAATAAGCAAACTTGTTGAAAAAATAAGTACTGCTGTGCTTAGGTTCGCAGGAGCTATCAAACCACAAATAATGCACACCCAAAAAATAATGGGCAAAAAACCTCTCCTAAAATCTTTGATAATATCCTGTTTCTCGGTAAGTATGCGGGCTAAAAATATCATCAAACTCAATTTTGCTAAGTCAGAAGGCTGAAAAGATTGCCCAAAAAGAGAAATCCAGCGATTTGCCTCATGTATTTCCGCTTTTTCACCCTGCGACAACGTATAGACCAGCAAGATTATCGTGATAAACAATAGTAAATAACCAAAGCGAGCAAAAACACGATAGTCAAATTTATGGACAAAATACATCACAACCCAAGCTATAAACATCAAAGTTAGATGCTTCGTAAGGTAGTACTCCGCATGGCCGTCCCTAAAACGTAAAGCTAATTCACTCGTAGAACTATAAACAGCTAAAGCTGATATGGCAGATAGCAACAATATAGACAGCCAAATTCCTCTATCGCCCTCCAATTTATTGAGTAAGTTCCTTGTCCAACGCGAAATCATACTGCAAAACTATCTCTTAGCTTACTCTGTTGTGCCAAAAAGTTATGACGAATCCTCAAATCGCCACCCAAAAGAATATGTGGAAATTAACAACGGCTACAATAGCGAGCTTGGTACAAAAGCAAAAGAAACGGCTACTGATACTGTATTTCTTGGATAGGAAGTTCATAGCCGCAGCGGAAATGCTTTAACGGGCACTTTGAATGCCCGTGAAGCCCGCAAGGACGGCAATCGAGATTCTTAACCTCAATTATTTGTGAATTTTCTGCTAAGGGACCGAAACCAAACTTGGGAATAGTTGAACAAAATAAAGATACTGTGGGAACATTGGCCGCCGAAGCTAAATGTAGCGGCGCACTGTCGTTTACAAAAACCTGACGCGCACCTTTCAGCAGCAAATAAGACTCTATCAAAGAAATTTTCCCCGCTAAAGATATTCCATTGGGGTGAGCTTGGGCTAATTCCAAACAAAATTCCGCGTCATTGGGAGCACCAATCAGATAAACAGTACTATCAGCAGGTAGTTTTGCCAGAATATTTTTCCAAATGACAAGAGGGGTTTGCTTGGTAAACCAAACCGATGCCGGAGCTATCACATAGTAAGGCGTTTGGTCAGTGTAAGGCTTCATTTTTTCAGATTCCTGAGAAGCAGCCACTAAATAGGGACGTGCAAAACCTTCGGTAAATCCCGAAGGTAAAAAAGAGGTCAATAATGAGTTATTTCGCTCTACTTCATGGATTCCGGTTAGCTCGTGTGGATACGTGTTTGTATAGAAAATAGATAAAGGATTAGCAGAAAAACACACCCGTTTGTCAGTACGTGCCATCAGCCCCAGCCAACCGGCAGAAAAAAAACGCTGAACTACAATCACTCCGGTATAACGCTCCCTGAATAACTGAAAACCTAACCGGATTAAATTGAATAACTTACGTTTCTTTTTGTCCCAAATCCATAACCGAGTGATATTAGTATCGGCTTGCAATAACGATTCATTTCCTTTGCGAACCACAACTTCTATTTGTGCATTAGGATAAGCCTGCTTCAGCCTTTGAATAGATGCTGTGATTAAAATAACATCCCCAATAAAAGCTGTTTGAATAATCAAAAACCGTAACGTATTCTTTTGCATAGAGTGGAAATTTTTCGTCAATCTATGTTCGGTTGTTGGGTAGATTTAACAGCCAAGTCTATGTTGCTAACCCACTTGGGAAGCCGTACTCTGGAAATAGGGCTTATTTGAGTTCGCTTATAAAATTGAGACTTAGTGAGCTGTGATGTAATTAAAGGATTTTTAAATTCAGATAGGATAGATAATGGCTCAAACTCTGCTATTGTATGCAAAGTAGCAAAAGAATTCCAGGGGCATACTTCCTGACAAATATCGCAGCCAAAAGCCCAGCCCTTTAATTTTTCAGAAAGTTCCGAAGAAATATCCTCTTTTTTTTCAATGGTTAGATAGGAAATACATTGGTTAGCATCAACTTGATAGGGAGATATTGCCTGAGTGGGGCAAGCATCTATGCAGCGGGTACACTGGCCGCAGTAGTCTTTAGACACAGTATTATCCGGTTCTAAGGGCAGGTCTATCAGCAACGCACCGATGAAGAACCATGAACCGGATTTGCGACGAATCAATATTGTATTTTTTCCAATCCAGCCCAAACCGGCACGAACCGCCCAAACCTTATCCATAAATGGCGCTGAATCTACCACAATTCTGCCGGCTACTGACTTCCCAACGGAACTTTCAATGAACGATAATACCTGCTGAAACTTAGCCCGAATCACATAGTGATAATCTTTTCCCCAAGCGTAGCGAGATATGCGAGGCACTTCTAAGAGTGAATGGTTATTTCCCCCAAAGTAATTAACTAAGCCAACAATTATCGTTTTTGCCTCCGGTAGCAGCAACAGTGGGTTCGTGCGAATGTCAAATGTATTTTGCATCCAAGCCATATCTGCGTGTTTTTCATTCATAAGCCAGTATTCTAAACGTTTGGCCTCTGTATCTAAGGGTTCGGCACGGGCAAAACCAACAGCCTCAAAACCTATTGATAACGCATAGTTGCGGATTTTTTCCCGAATATTATTGAGTTGAAGATTCAAGTTTGTAAAACAATTTAACTACCGACTAAACGAACTTCCCATACTTGAATAAGGAACTAAGGTCTGGTTAGAAAAGGTTCCTTGCAAATATTGATAATGAGCAGCAAGGGCTATCATGGCGGCGTTATCAGAGCACACATTGGGGGAAGCAATGGAATAAAGCCAACTTTCTTTTTGGCAAATATCAGTAACTGCTTTTCGCAGGGCAGAATTTGCAGCAACTCCACCGGAAAGACCGATATGTTTTATAGACAATGTCCGCGCAGCCTTAGTAAGTTGTGATACCAATTGTTTCACAACCGCACTCTGAAAAGAGGCACATATATCATAAATATTTTGATTGATAAAATCTGGGTTTTGGGATAATTTTTCTTTCAGGAAATACAACAAAGCTGTTTTTAATCCACTAAAAGTATATTCAAAATTAGGAAGTTGTGAAACAGGAAAGGTAAATCGTTCTGGATTTCCGGTTTGGGCATACCGGTCAATGCTTGGTCCGCCGGGGTAAGGAAGGCTTAAAAGTTTTGCAGCCTTATCAAAGACTTCGCCGGCAGCGTCATCTCTGGTTTGGGAGATAACCTCAGCCTTTAAAGGCTCATGAACCAATACCAATTGCGTATGCCCACCGGATACGGTTAAACAGAGCATCGGAAAAACGGGTTTCGGCTGGTTGATAAACAGGGAGCAATAATGACCTTGCAAATGATTAACAGCAATAAGTGGTTTTGCTAACGCGAGTGCTAATCCTTTGGCAAAGGAAACGCCTACCAGCAATGAGCCTAACAGCCCCGGGCCGGCAGTGCAAGCTACTGCATCTAAGTCAGCAGGTTTGATTTTGGCTGTTTCGCAGGCCAAACGCGCTAAGGGTGTAATTTGCTGCTGGTGAATGCGCGAAGCTAACTCCGGTAGAACGCCTCCGTAAGACGTATGCGCCTGCGCCTGAGATGAAACAAAGGATGCCAGAATCTTCCCCCCACAGCACACAGCAATCGCAGTATCATCACAAGAAGATTCAATGGCTAATATCTTGGGCATACAATACTTCTTGAAAGTATGAAATGGCCTGCTTCATCCCAATAACTATTTGACTGCCATTTTTTAGATTTTTGATGACCACGTTATTGTTCTGTCTTTCTGTTTCTCCAATAACGCAGACATGGCTGATTTGTTTTTTATCTGCATAATTAAATTGTTTCGTTAATTTAATGGGTTCTGGAAACATTTCGGCACAAATTCCGGCGGAGCGTAAGGAGTTTAATAATGAAATTTGGGCTGATAGAGATTCGGCTTCAAAATAAGTAATCAGTACTTGGGTGAATGTGTGGCATTTTTCCGGAAAAAGATTTAGTTCTTGCAAAACGTCATAGATTCGGTCTGCTCCAAAGGATATTCCCACGCCGGATATTCCGGGTAGGCCAAAAACACCGGTTAGGTTGTCATATCTTCCGCCTCCACCGATGCTTCCGATAATCACTTCATCAGCCGTTACTTCAAAAATACATCCGGTGTAGTAGTTTAGCCCACGCGCCAGAAGCGGTGAAAACAAAATACGCTTACAGCTTACTGAAAAGGTTTCGAGGTGTTTAAAGACTTCGGTTAGCTCATTAATTCCGCGTTTTCCTTCTTCTGTATTTTCAACAAATTCAGCAATTTGGGTTAATGAAATGCCGGTATTGATACTTTGCTCTAAGAGTGGAGTTAATTTTTCTAAACTACTTTCAGAAAAATTTCGTGATTGAAGTTCTTGGAGTACTTTAGCTATGCCGATTTTATCGATTTTGTCCAAGATGGTGCAAAGTTCTGTTAAGCGTTCAGGAGTGCCGATAGCTTCTGCTATTCCGCTTAAAATTCCCCGATGGTTGATGTGAATGGTGAATTTTTTTAAGCCAAGTTTTTGGAATGCAAATTCATACAATTTAATTAATTCGGCATCTACGATTAGGGATTTAGTGCCCACAACATCGGCATCACATTGATAGAACTCTCTATATCTTCCTTTTTGGGGATTATCGGCACGCCAAACGGGCTGAATCTGGTATCTTTTGAAGGGTAAGAGAAGTTCGTTTTTGTGGGTAGCAACAACTCTGGCAAAAGGTACTGTTAAGTCATAGCGTAATGCTTTTTCGCACAGTTTTGTAGCTAATAAGGCCGAAGATTGCTCCCAATCTGCTGGGGCGATTTCTTTTTTGTAGTCTCCGGAGTTTAGGATTTTAAAAATCAAACGGTCTCCCTCTTCGCCGTATTTTCCGGTTAATACAGATAGGAGTTCCATAGACGGGGTTTCTAAGGGTTCGTAGCCAAATTTCTGAAAAACGTCGCGTAGCGTATTGAATATAAATTGCCTACGGTACATTACTTCGGGTAAAAAATCCCTCGTTCCGCGAGGTATGCCAATCTTTTCGGCCATTGGTAAATAAAAAATGGTGCAGCGCCGACAGGAATCGAACCTGTATCAAAAGTTTAGGAAACTTCTATTCTATCCATTGAACTACGGCGCCCAAGCTATTCTGTGGGTAATGCTTCTAAGACTTCTTCGGTTACACCAACCATAGAGAAGCCTCCATCGTGATAAAGATTCTGCATGGTTACTTTACGAGTCAAGTCAGAAAACAAAGAAATTACGTAATCTGCACATTCAGAGGCAGTTGCATTTCCCAATGGGGACATTTTTTCGGCATATAATATCATTTTATCAAACCCTGAAACACCTGATCCGGCTGTTGTGGGTGTGGGAGACTGGGATATGGTATTTACCCGAACTTTTTTGAGCCTCCCTAAATGATACCCAAAACTGCGGGCAATGGATTCTAATAATGCCTTAGATTCAGCCATGTCGTTGTATTTGCCGAAGGTACGTTGAGCTGCTAAATAAGACAGAGCCACTACTGATGCCCATTCATTAAACACATCTTGCTGCAGTGCTGCCTGCAAAATCCGGTGAAATGATATTGCGGAAATATCATACGTTCTGTGTAGAAAGTCATAGTTTAAATCTGTATAAGGGCGGTTTTTTCGGACATTTAAAGACATCCCGATAGAATGCAGCAAAAAATCAATCTTTCCGAAACGCTCCTTAGCCGTCTGGATAAGTTTATCTACATCATCTTGCACAGAAACATCGCAAGGGACTATTTCTGAATTAGTTTGCTCGGATAAATCCCGCAAAGATCCAAAACGCAGAGCTACCGGTGCGTTGGTCAAGATAAAGGTAGCACCTTCTTCGCGTGCACGCAAGGCAACTTGCCACGCAATAGAACCGGGATCTAATGCACCCGTTATTATTCCTGTTTTTCCCGCTAATAGATTGTATCCTGCCATAAAACCAACTCAAAACAAGACTCGACAAGTCCGCCGCAAAGTTAATTGTATTTGTGATAGCAGCTCAAAATATATCGCAGCTAAAAACAAGGTTATATCGGTTATAGTTCAGAAATCAATCTTGTCCGAAACAATGCCTTAGGCGATTGATAATCAACTCGTTTTAAAGAACAACCATCCCATTTTAAAAGTACTTATATTTTGCTCATTTTCAATAAGATACAAATGTTTTTAAAAAACGTTTAGGACAGTATTGCTTCATAATCTCTATTATTCGGCAAAGTGTAATTCTATATTTGGCTTTTCTGGTTTCTTCTTGCCTTTGTAATTAAATAATAATAACAGCGGTAAACAAGCCATAAAGAAAATGCCGACCAATAAAAAAGCATCATTGTAGGCAAGTATCATAGCTTGTTTGGCAACAGTTCCTTTTATCATTATCAATGCTTTGCTTTGAGCCAGATTGTAAGAATCTCCTTTGGACATGAGCAAGGCGGTAATACCTTGCAAACGCTCAATTGTGGCCTGGTTAAAAGATGTAACACTTTCTGATAAACGGCTGATGTGAAATACGGAACGTGTACTTAGAAAAGTAGTCATGATAGCGATTCCAAAAGAGCCTCCTAATTGCCGTACCATATTGGTAAGTGCTGTACCTTGTGGCATATCGCGGTTATCCAAATCATAAACCGTAATTGTAGTTAAGGGAATAAATAATAATCCCATTCCCACACCACGAATAATTAAAGGGATAAAAAAATCATTTTCTCCTGTATTTAAGGTCATTCCGGAGAGCATCCACACAAAAACAATAAACGAACCAAAACCTATACCAGCCAATAGTACCGGGGAAACTTTTCCACCTTTCATCAGTTGCCCTACAACGGGCATAGCAAAGGCTGAGGCAATACTTCCCGGCATTAGCAACCAGCCGGTTTGTTCGGCTGTATAACCCAGCATACTTTGGCAAAATACCGGAATAATAAACACCGAAGCAAATAAACCAAAGCCCTGAACGAAACCAAAAAATGTTCCAATAGCAAAGCGAGAATGTTTTAATAAGCGAAGGTTTAAAATAGGATACTCTACGGTAAGTTGCCTCCAAATAAAGATACCGCCACCTATTACAGAAATAAGTGTTAATACCGTGATGTATGAAGTGTCAAACCAATCTTCGCTTTCTCCTTTTTCTAAAACAATTTGAATAGCAGCAATTGCCGAGATGAGCAATACCAATGCAAGCCAGTCCATTTTACCGGTTTTAATCGTTTCCTGTGGATCTTTTATAAAAAGCAGGGACAAAACAGTAGCTATAATACCAAAAGGAATATTAATAAAAAACACCCAGTGCCAAGATAGATGATCGGTAATATACCCCCCTAAAGTTGGTCCTATTGTTGGTCCTATAATTACACCCAAGCCAAATATGGCATTAGCCATTCCAATGTCTTCGCGTGGAAAAGTTTGTATTAAAATAGCCTGTGCTGTTGACATAAGCCCTCCACCACCAATGCCTTGTAATACCCGAAAAGCCACAAGCTCCCATACATTAGTGGCTGTGCCGCAAAAAATAGAACCTAAGGTAAACACGATAATAGAAGCCGTAAAATAATTTCTTCGTCCTAATTTGGCACTCAGCCAGCCCGAAAGGGTTATCATAACAACATTGGCAGCAGCATAAGCCGTTACTACCCAGCTTATATCGCCCAATGTAGCTCCTAAATTTCCCATCATTTGAGTAAGGGTAACATTTACAATGGAGGTATCTATGAGTTGCAGCATAGAGGCTGATACCACGGTAAAAATAATAACCCATTTATCAAAAGAAATACGTTGCATAAAATACTTTTGAAGTTAGGCGGGCTTAGGAGTTGATGTTTACTTTAACATAAATACTCATACCCGGCTTCAGTTTTTTATAAAGTTCATTGTTTTTATCCAGTAAAATTTTTACCGGAATACGTTGCACCACTTTCACGAAATTACCCGTAGCGTTATCGGGAGGCAATAAGGAAAACTTAGCTCCTGTAGCTCCCGAAAAAGACTCAATTGTTGCAGAAATTTTTCCTTTAAAAGCATCTGGTTCTACTTCTACCGTTTGCCCTATTTTCATCTTGACCAATTGGGTTTCCTTAAAATTAGCCACTACCCACAAACTATCGGTAACTATAGCACACAGGTTTTGTGATGCCTGAATTAACTGGCCTTCCTGCACACTTTTTTTGGAAACAATTCCATCGGTAGATGCCAGAATATAAGAATAAGAAAGTATTAGCTGGGCATACTCTAAATCGTTTTTTCTTTGGTTTACGATGCTTTCGGCTACCTTAATCTGTTCTTTAACAGCTCCTGAGCGCCGTATAGACTCATTGGTTTGGTCGTTGGAACTTTGTAGTTGTTTTTCTAAAGCCTCTTTGTCGGCTTTAGCTTTATCATATTGCTGTTGTGTGGTTGCATTTTCTGCCAGTAAATTAGCATAACGTTTCAGTTCTTTTTCGGCGTAAGCAAGTCGTATTTTTAGTTCTTCATTTTTTGATTGACAGGTGTTTGTGCCGGCATGGCTGGCAATGGCATTAGCTTTTGCTACATCAAGTGAAGCTATAGCATTTTGCAGGGCCGATTGTGCCTGTTCTACCTTTATTTTAAGTTCTCGGTTATCCAGCAATATAAGTGTGTCGCCTTTTTTTACGGGTTGGTTCTCTTTAAACCGTATTTCATTGATATATCCTGAAACTCGGGCAGAAATTGGGGTAATATCAGTTTCTACCTGAGCATCATCGGTGGTTTCATAGTTTTGCATATCGCGGATTTTAGAGAAGCCGGCAAATAGCCCTGCCAGTAAGATTAAAGCAATGATAATACGCCCAATTATTTTTCCGTTCTTTTTTTTCGTTGTATTATTTTCCATTTTCAGGATTTCTTGATTCTTATGTTTACTTTATTGTTGGGGAGTTTTCTTAGATTTTTGTCAATCCGTTCAACTACTTTATAAAATTCATCAATCTGATTTTTTGTCAATCCGTTTGTTGCTGCTTTATGAATATCCTGAAATGCTTCTTTGATTTCAGGAATAACCTTTTGGGCTTTCTCAGTTAAACAAAGGTGATATTCTCTTCGGTCATTTGGGTTTTGTTCTCTATTCAGATAACCTTTTTGGGCCAGATAATCTACCATTTTTACCATAGTTACTTTATCTAATTCTAATTGATTTGCAACCTCTTGTTGTGTAATTTTATTTTCTGATTTATCAATAGTAAGTAATACATGAAAGTATCTTTCAATATCAAGGTGCTCCAACTTTTTACTGATAACACCGGCATAAAGTTTCGTTAATTGTGCTAAATGCCGTCCTACTGATAGTCTTTCTTCCATTACTAAAATGAGATTGAAAGTTAGAGCGCAAAGATAGTTAGATATGCAAACAGTTAATGCTATTAACTATATTAAAAATTGAATTGAAAAAATGGAGATTAGTATTACTTGTGCTCCACCTGCCGGAAATAATTCTTTGTTTAGAAAACAAAAAAACGTAAACAACTCATTACAAGTTAGAAACAGAATATTTGTCAGGAATATCACGCGCTTTTCTGAGAAACAAGAAACCCATGATACCTTGATTGCAATAATAATTCACCAATGAAATCACAGCTTTCTGAGCTCCCCGTATTTTTAATCGCGTTCAGCATCCATTTACGAAACCCAAATACACAACAAGTTATCAATTTGAAATTTATTTAGGTTTTTTTAGGGCTTCACGCACTACGTAAATCATTCCGGCTAAACAGCCTATTAGCGCACCGAATACAGTAGCTATTTTAGACTGGTTTCCCAATGAATGGTCTATCCATAATCCCCCTCCAAAACCCACGCAAATAAAAGCAACCATTTGTAAACCAAGACCTAAGAAGCGAAATAACCAGCTATTTTGGGAGTCTTTTTTCATATTGTTTCTACATCTGATTTGCTGTGAAGAAGCATTCTGATGAAAAATAAATTTACAAACACACAAAGCCCATGCGAAATCGCTCCAGCAATAGACGCTCCCATATTTCCCCAAATCGGTATCAATAAAGTATTTAGAACAGTACTGATAAGAGCTAATATTAAACTGGTGAATAACGCATAACGAGTATCATCAAACTTAACATAAAATAACACTAAAATAACATTAATGCTCTGAAATAAATAACTAACTAATAATATTGGTAAAAAATGCAACACAGAGTCGTATTTTACTTGGATAATACCTACCGTTAGAGCAAACCATGTTCCAAACCAAATAGCAATTCCAACTGATACCAAAACTAAGATAAGCCGCCGTAAAACACGTTTGCTGGTAAAAACTGATTCTACAATAGAGCTAATTTTCAGAAATTGAGGCATATACAAGGTATAAAACGACATTAGGATTAATAACACAACGCTTCCCAAAGTCATCCCTAAATTATAGACACCGAGTTCACTCAAAGAAACATATTTTTCAAGTAAAAATCTATCCATGAAGTTATAAAACAACCCGGCAATAGATGATCCAAATACGGGAATACCTAATCGTAAAATCGGGATAACCAATGACTTGTCAAAAGTAAACGAAAAATAACGGATATAAGTGTGCAGAAATACTATATTAATTACTAACTCTGCTAAATATTGTGCATATAAGCGAACTCCGGAAGTATTTTGCCTCCACACAAGTAATGCAGCTAAGCTTAATGTATGGATAGCCAGTATCTTTGTGAAATTGTAACGCTGTAATGTGGTCGTTAATTCCGAATTTGTTAAGTGATTTTGAAAAAATAAGGAAATTAAACTGGCGCAAATTCCCAGATAAATAGCACCTCGATAAGGAGCAATTTGAATATCTTGTTTAAAAAGCAGGTTTAGTAACACATTATCTAAGCCGGAAATACTTAGAATTATTAAGGTCAAAATAGTAACTCCCCAGTATAACACGTTGATTGTGAATACTAAATCCCCCCGATTGATTTCCGGCTTAAACCATAGTTTTGTTTGAGAAACGTACAAACCTAAATTGAGTAGGGAAGCAAACAAGCCGATAGCCGTAAATAAATAACCATAAACCCCAAACTCAGATTGGGACATTAAGCGTAAATAAACCGGTAACAGTAAGAAACTGGAAGTGCGAACCAGCACATCAACGGAAAAAAGTTTAATGAACCGCTGTACTGTCTCGCTGTGCAATAGCAGGTTACGAGCTGTCTTAATTCTTTGTCGTAACAGAATAGGCATAGCTGATGATGTATCTCATCATAAGAATAAGGAAGAAAATCCCGTAAATAAATGAACTATGTTTATACTCCGCACTAAGTTTTTTTACCAAAAACCACCAAACAATGGCTTAAAACAATCTTTTATAGTCTTAAAGTTGAATGATTAAGAATTGGCCTACTTTAAGTTTTGTTTGCGGGGTTATCTTGTTGTAAGAGCAGATTTTGTCAATACTTAGTCCAATTGTTTTATAGAGTGTTGTAATGCTCCACAGAGATTCTCCATACTGAACTTTGTGGTAACGAGCACCTTTGGCGGCAGTTTTTACAGGGGCCGCAGGATAAGCCTTTACTGCTGGGTTTGCTGTATTGGAAGCATATTGCTGGTTTACAGGGATATACACTTTTAAACTTTGCCCGGGCTGGATATAGTAGTTTTGTATGCTATTCCAATTTATGATATTTCCAATTTCTACATGATACCTATCAGCTATTTGGCCAATAGATTCACCGGTGGCTACTGTATGATAAATTAGCTTTGAGCCTACGGGAATATTTTCGTAAGAGTTCGTAGGATTGGGGGCGGAAGAGGGAGGAGGAGAGGTATGTGAAACGACAACAGGAACCGGCACTGGGTTGTATTTTGGCTGATATGTACTATAAGTAGAAGGTTCAGTACTAGTAATGTTTTCTAAGGCTTCCGGATGCAATTTTACCCAGTCAGCTATTTTGTCTGTTACCCGTACCTTAAATGGAGCAGTAGCATAAGGTACAACGCCTGTTTTGTATTCGGGGTTCATCAGCTTTAGTACTCTGGAATCACAGTTAAATCTACTGGCAAGCTGGTCAAGTGATACTTTTTGATTTGAAACAGAAATAAATTCTTGTGGAAAGGCTAAGTCTGTCCATACAGGGTATAGGTTATGTTCTGCTGCATAGTTCATTATGTAGGTTGCTGCGATGAATGCAGGGACGTAGGCTTGGGTTTCTATGGGCAGATAGCGTTGTATATGCCAGTAATTAACTTTGCCGCCGGCATATCGGATTGCTCGGTTTATAGTTCCAGGCCCACAATTATAGGCAGCGATAACCAATGGCCAATCGTTATATATCGAATATAGATTTTTTAAATATTTTGCAGCCGCAATACTTGCTTTGTAGGGGTCGCATCGTTCATCAATGTAAGAATCAATACGTAAGCCATATTGTTTTCCAGTACCGATGATAAATTGCCAGAGGCCGACTGCCGCTGCCCGAGAACGTGCATAAGGGTTAAATGCGCTTTCAATTACACATAGATATTTGAGCTCTAATGGAATCCCCATCTGATCTAATATCGGCTCTATGATTGGAAAATAAACATACTGCAAGCCAAGTAACCGTGAGGTCAATTCCCGCTTACGAACTGTGTACATATCTATAAACGCCTGAACATGAGCATTGTATTCAAGCGGAAAAACAGTACATAACTCTTTGATGCGTTGTGCAGTTTCTGCCTGACTATATCGAGGGATATAGTCAGGTGCAAAACCAAAACGATTTTGATTCACCGAATCTTGCCGCGTTTTATAAAAAAACTGCATTTCATAATCGGCTAAGAGGCTATCCATAATTTCTGCAACAGCCGTATTTTCAGGGATAATAGGTTCTCCGGCAGAGTGTTGCGAAATCCCAACAAAATAGTTGGTTAAAAAAAATAGCAATGATATGATAATGGAGCGTTTCATAAAGGTTAAGAAGTTTTTGAAATAAATTGAGCAAATTGTAGTAATTCTGATTCGTGAAATTGCTTCCCTAAAAGATGCAAACCAATAGGTAGATTTCGGTTATCTACACCGATAGGAATAGAAATAGCAGGATTGCCGGCTAAGTTTGCCTGAACGGTATAAATATCTGAAAGATACATACTGATAGAGTCTTTTAGTTTTTCTCCGATACAAAATGCAGTTGTGGGTGTAGTAGGGGAAATTAAAAAGTCAAAGTTGGTTAATAAATTCTGCGTATAGTCAAATAAAATTCTACGCACTTTTTGGGCTTTTGTGTAATAGGCATCATAATAGCCGGCAGAGAGTACGAATGTGCCTAACAAAATTCGCCGTTGAACTTCCTGCCCAAACCCTTCGGAACGAGACATACAGTAGAGTTCATCCAACGTTTTGGCAGTTTGAGACCGGTATCCATAACGAATACCGTCAAACCTTGCCAGATTTGAAGAGGCTTCTGCAGTCGTTAAAACGTAATAAGCAGGAACTAAATAGTCTAAGTAAGGAAAGTCCACATACTCAATATGATGTCCTGCGGCAGATAGCTGTTCTACTTTTTGCAAAAAAATATCTTTAATTTCCGGCTGAAGTCCTTCTGACTCTACCGTTTGGCGTAAAATAGCAAATCTTTTAGGGTTAATGGTTTCTTGTGATTGGCTAAAATAGTTTGATACCGGCTGGGTTGAAGAGGTGTTGTCTTTGGGATCTTGGCCGGCAAGGTATTCTAAGACAATAGCGATGTCTAAGGCACTGTGAGCTAATATGCCGATTTGGTCAAAGCTGGATCCGTAGGCGATAACGCCATAACGGGAAATTCTTCCGTAGGTTGGCTTTAGGCCAAATAGGCCGCAGAAAGAAGCTGGCTGACGGACAGACCCGCCCGTATCACTGCCGAGGGCTACGTGGCAGGCACCTATCTGAACAGAAACGGCGGCTCCACCGGACGACCCCCCCGGAACGCGATCCGTATCTAAACCATTTCTTACAGCACCATAACGGCTATATTCGTTGGCTGAACCCATCGCAAACTCATCACAATTCGTCCTGCCCAGCACAATAGCCCCAGCATCAATCAGTTGCTGCAAAGCACTTGACGTTATCAAGGACTTAAACTCTCCTAAGATATTTGAAGAAGCCGTTAATGTGTGGCCTTTCAGGCAAATATTGTCTTTGATAGAAAGGACTAATCCTTCTAAGGGGCGAGCAGTGTTATTTTGAAACCGCTTATCAGACTCATGGGCAGCCAATAAAGCCTCTTCCGTAAAGAGTTCAATAAAGGCATTCAAATTTGCATACTTAGCTGCGCTATCTAAGCAAGTCTGAACAGCTCCCACGCAAGTAGCTTCGCCTGATGCTATTAGCTGCCGAAGCTGGTAATAAGCAGATAACGTTATATTATCTTGAATTACATTCACGACTTCCTAATCTTCCAGTTTCTTCTCTGTTGTGTTGGGTTCAATTCGCTTAGTAGTTTCTACGTCTGCTTCAATTTCTTTGCGTACAGAATTTTGTATGCCTTGTGAAGCGTCTTTAAACTCTCGAATACCTTTTCCCAGCCCTTTCGCTAGCTCAGGTATGCGCTTTGCACCAAAAAAAACAAGGATAACTAATAGTATTAAGATAATTTCCCCAGTACCTAAACCAAACATAAATTGCTTGAATTAAAAATGTTGAATAATTGGCAAAGTTAGTTCTTTTTCTGCTTAATTGTTGTGCTGGTTACGGTAAATTTTCCAACTTAATATTCTCTTATCGTCTCCTGCGGTTACCAACATTTGTGCGTTAGGTAGCCAGCAAATAGTGTTTATACTGGCAATATGAGATTTTGGCTTAGTGGGATCAATAACCTTTAATAAAGTTAATGTTTCTAAGTCCCAAATTTTAAACGACTTATCCGATGAAGCACTTACTAATAGACTAAATTCTGGAATGATAATAATTTGGTTAATGGCAAAAAGATGGGCAGAAATTTCTACTTCTTTGTTGATTGGGTTAATGCACCACCGATTTAATACTGCATTTAAGCCGCCGCTATACAGAATGGGCAGGTTAGAAGCCGGTTTTTCTACTAAAGTAAAAATCGTTCTAACAGCGGCTTGCCATTCCTGCAAAATATGGTAGTTATTGGAATTTAAAAGATAAATTTTTCCATTACTGCCGGATATTGCCACCTGTTGTTTACCCAGAATTGGAAGGATTGTACGGATATTTTGGTTATTTAGCTGAATCGTATGCTGTTTCTCAAAGTTATTGAGGTCTAAAACAGCGCAAAAACCTTTTCCGCAGGCTACCCATAACTGGTTATGAATCACCCGAATATCATAGATAGGGGCAGATAAGTTGATTTTCTGAACTATCTTACGGGTTTGTAGGGATAGTATTTGCAATATTCCGTTTTGCTGACCTGCAAAGAAAAGTTGCTGTTCTTGTGCAATATAAGCCGCAAAAATGGGGCTATCCGTTTGCAATAAGGCGGTAGCGGTTACATTACCGAGCTCCCATTGAGCAACAACGCCATCTCCGGCAACAGAATAAAAAATATCTTCTTGGCCGGGAACTAAGCGATAAATACCTCCTCTATGGCCAGAAAATTCCTGAAAAAATTCACAATGAAGCATCTAATCTATTAAACGAAAGAAACGTCCCCAGCGTATTCCATTTTCCTTAGAAAATAAAACAATCAAGGGCTTCCCAACAATATGGCTTTCTGGAACGAATCCCCAAAAACGGCCATCTAATGAGTTATTTCGGTTATCACCCATCATAAAATAATAGTTCATTTCAAAGGTGTAAGTGGTAGCCGGCTTTCCGTCAATCAGAGTTTTTCCGGCAGAACCTTCTAAGGTATGGCCTTCATAAGCAACGATAACTCTCTTGTAAGTAGCTATGTTTGAGTCTGTTAGTGAAATTGTCATTCCTTTTTTGGGGATAATAATTGGGCCGAATTGGTCATAATTCCATTTGAATAGTGGGCTTTTGGGGTAAATATTATCTAAATAAATGGAGGTGTCTAAGATAACGGGCTCTACTTTGGTTACGTTACTCCATGATTTAATCGTAGCCGCTGTTTTGGCTGTCATATCAAACCGATATTGCCCTGGTCCTATTTCTCCCCAATTTCGGTTACTATCTTCTGGGTCGCGAAAGCCTAATTCACCTAACGCTTTTGGATTAAAGCCTTCCTGAGAGGTACGCACATCATAGCTATACTGCATTTCGGGCGGGTTAAAACCAACTTTTCCGTTAATATATACTTGATGATTAATAACTTGTAATGTATCTCCCGAAATAGCCACACAACGTTTGATGTAGTTTTCTTTTATACTGGTTTCAGCAACGGGGCCTAAATCCGGGTTATTGGGTTCAATATCATCCGCTGGATAGTTAAAGACTACCACATCATTACGCTTTACTTCTGTAATTCCGGGCAGGCGCAAGTATGGTAAAACTATCCAATCTAAATAAGATTTGACATTTACCAATGGTAGCTTGTTATGCACAAATGGCACTGAAAGTGGCACCATAGGCAGACGGGTTCCGTAATGAAACTTACTCACTACCAGAAAATCACCTACTAAAAGGGAACTTTCCATAGAGCTTGTTGGAATCATATACAGTTCTAAGAAAAAACTGCGAATGATGATAGCGGCACTTCCAGCCCACACAATAGCATCTAACCATTCCCGAAAGGGGCCTTTTTTAGGCTTTTCTTTGGAATTAGCGGTTGTGCTTTTTTGCCAAAATTTCCAAGTCATGTTTTAAAAATTACCGTAAACGGTCCATTGATTTAAGCCGTTTAATATCTCGTTGAACTAATTTGATTGCAGCAGCTATTAACAGTAAACTCAATACGGGAAATATCAACCCATAGCTAAAAGACATTTTAACGGATTGAGAGGTAACCGTAAAATGTGATTGTAAAATATCCCCGCTGAGATAAGACAATACCAAGCACGCAACTTGCATTAAAAATGCAAAACGGCCAAATAAAACCTGCTTAGTTCGATTCGCAAAGGTAAAAATCGAAATTACTACCGTAAGGATAGTTATGATAGTAAGCGGAAACATCATTTTTAGCATCAGCGTTTCCGGAAGTGTTGCTTGTGGTTGAAATAGCAGAACCTGCCCGCCGGTAGCTTCTGCCAAAGAAACAGCATTATCAGTATAAGTATAGGTCGGCGAATAAACAAAAATAACATTTAATACCAGCGCAAGTAGTAATAAATAGGTTTGCTTGCGGTAAAACTGGGAATCTTGCCAAAATGGAATACTCATTTTTGAATCTGTAACAAATGTACGTGAACCTGCTTTTGTTTGTTGTGAATCTTGGATAAACAGAATGATTTTTACGGTATAATGATTCTAAAAAGGTGTTTAATTTCCTTTGTGAAACTCAAAACGTTGTCCATTTACTACGCGGTAGCATTTTAGGTTTTCGGTAAATACAGCCGGCTTCATAATAGATTTTCCAAATAGCATCCGAACGCACTCTTGGATTCCCTCTGTCATAGACGGGTGCGGGTGAATGAGTTCCGCAAGTTCTGACACCCCTTTATTCATCGAAATCAATAAAGAGACGGCTTCTATCACGCTGGAGGCGTGCTCTCCAATGGCGCGCATACCCAAAATACGCATTTCTTCGTCATCTGTAACAATAATCTTAAAAAAACCATTTGTGTTGCGCATCGCAATTGCCCTGGGAATATGGGAATAACTATAGGTAGCTACTCGATAATTGATATTTTTTTTCTGGGCTTCTATTTCATTTAACCCTACTCCGGCAACTTCCGGATGCAAAAACATAATAGTAGAGATGTTATCATACTTAAGTGTTTTTGAGATATTTCCATAAATTCTTTCAACGGCGTGCCTTCCCTCTAATTCACCTACATTTACCAAAGAAATATCTGCAGTTAAATCTCCAACGGCATAGATATTAGGGACAGAGGTGCGGGAGTCATCCGTCCAAATATTTCCTTTGTCCGTAAATTGTATTCCGATTTTTTCAAGCCCCATATTTTCAAAAGAAGCTACCCTTCCGATAGATACTAAGGCTTTTTCGGCATAATGTGTTTCTTTACTGCCGTCGCGGTAATTTAACACATATTTTACGCGCCCATTCTCAATGGTCATACAATCCAAAGAGGCATTATGATGAAATAAAACCCCATTTTTTTTGAGATTACTTTCTACGATTTTAGAAATATCTTCATCTTCAAAGGAAAGCATTCGGGGTGCTTTATCTATCAGGCGCACTTGCGTTTTGCCGAAATTGGAAAAAATAGTAGCAAATTCGCAGCCCACAACACCAGCCCCCAAAACAACTATACTCTTCGGAAAATCCTTAAAGTTAGAAATACCATCGCTTGTAACGATTACTTGCTCATCAATAGGAATAGTGGGTAGCTTTCTGGGCGTACTGCCGGAGGCCAAAATGATATTATAGGCAAAAACGACTTCTTTATTTCCTTTTTTGTCTGTAATAGAGACTGTATTCGGGCTTTCAACGCTGGCAAATCCACGCATTAGCCGAAAACGGCCAGGGTAAATTTGCCCCTGTAACTTATTTATCTGATGTAATAATAGTTTTTTTCTTTCCATAACAGCCGCATGAACTGTTTTGGTAATTTCTTGATAATCAACTTCATATCGCTCTATTACGTATCCTCTATCGGTAACATTTAGTTTGCGAATATCCTTAGAGAGTTCCCAGAGTGTCTTTGAGGATAGTGCTCCATTAAAAACGCCGGCACCGCCAACTAAGTTTTTTTCAATAAGCACCACTTTTTTTCCGTAATCTAATGCGCGCATTGCTGCTGCAAAACCAGCAGGGCCGCTCCCGATCACACATACATCGTACTTTTCCATCCCAATAAATTCTACCCTAAAAAATCTTTCGCGAAAGTCTTAAAAAACAAGATAGATTTAACAAAAACCTTATTTTTCCAACTAAAATTAATTATCTGATTCCAAATTTTTTTGGATATTAGCTTAAAAGTCTTAACATTAGAATTTAGGTTTTAAGCTATGGTTTAACTTTCAGCGAGGTCTTAGAAAAAAGCTATGGATGTATGCGGGTTTTATTTTTAAAAGATGTAATTTTGCGAACCCAAATACAATGAAAGTCGTTTACCTTTTTCCAGGCCAAGGCTCGCAATTCTCAGGTATGGGGCGGGAATTATCCAGCTATTCTGAGGATTTACGGCAGAAGTTTGCCCGTGCAGATGAAATAGTCGGATATTCTCTTACTGCCCTTATGTGTAACGGAACAGATATGGAGCTAAAGCAAACCTCTGTAACTCAGCCTGCTATTTATGTTCATTCAGTATTATTAGCTCAAACGATGAATATCTCCAAAGATGCTGCTGCAATAGCGGGTCATTCTTTGGGAGAGATTTCGGCGTTAGCGGCGATTGGCTCTATTGATTGGGAAGACGGGCTTCGGTTAGTGCTGGCGCGTGCACGGGCTATGCAGGAAGCCTGTGATGCCACCCCCAGTGCTATGGCCGCTATAGTTGGCTTAGAAGACGCAGAAGTAGAGCACCTCTGCCAAAAAATAGGAGACGTATGGCCGGCTAACTATAACTCACCCAATCAATTAGTTGTTTCCGGTAGCTGTAAAGGTATTGAAAAAATGGCAGTAGCTGCCAAAGAAGCCGGAGCTAAAATAGCACAAATACTTCCTGTAAACGGTGCTTTTCATTCCCCACTGATGGAGTCAGCACGAGCAAAACTCGCCGAAGCAATCAACAATACAGAAATCAGACCTCCTGTTTGCTCTATTTACCAAAATGTATCCGCAGAACCAACCGTTGATGTCGGCGTTATCAGAGAACGCCTGATTCAGCAGCTAACATCCCCCGTTTACTGGACACAAATAGTTCGTAACTTACACCAAGACGGCTTCACACATTATATTGAAATTGGGCCAGGCAAGGTATTACAAGGACTGGTAAAACGAATTTTACGAAACGTAAGCGTTACCGGCCACCAAATGATCCCCCCACAATTAACCTAAAAATGAACTACAACACACTATTGTACGAACTTGATTCCGGCGTTTTAACGATAACTTTTAATCGTCCGGATCGTTATAATGCTTTCAACAATGAGATGAGTGCAGAATTTATAGATGCACTCAAGAAGGCTGACAAAGATAGTGCTGTGCGAGCCATCGTAATTACCGGTTCGGGAAAGGCTTTTTGCTCTGGGCAAGACCTCAAAGATGTTGCCGGCGTAACCCGTTCATTAGGGGAGTCTGTGGCTAACCGTTATAATCCCAAAGCAAAACTGATTCAAACAATAGAGAAACCCTTTATTGCAAAATTAAACGGAATAGCTGCCGGTGCCGGTGCCGGTGTAGCTATCGCTTGCGACTATATCATAGCCAGCGAACAGGCATCCCTACTCTTTGCTTTTGTTAATATCGGTTTGGTTCTTGATACCGGCAGTTCGTTTACGCTTCCGCGCCTTGTGGGATACCGAAAAGCATTTGAATATGCTACACTCGGTAATAAAATTTCCGCCGTAGAAGCACTTACACAAGGAATTGTTAATCAGGTAGTAAGTCCCGAATTGTTAGACTCTGCAACTGCTGAAATAGCTCAAAAATATGCAACATCTGCAAGCAAAGCAATCGGGCTTATTAAGCGGATGCTGCACCAATCAGGTTCCGTTTCATTAGAAAAAGCACTTGAATCAGAGATGTTTAGCCAAGAAATTGCAGGTAAAACCCATGATTACATTGAGGGTGTAAGTTCATTTGTAGAAAAACGCTCCCCTAACTTTACCGGAAATTAATGGCAAATTCACTACATACCCGTGTGTGCCGTGTAGGGGATATTCTCATTGGGAATCAGAATCCCTTAGTGCTGATAGCCGGGCCATGTATTGTAGAAACGCCCGAACTAACACTTCAAATTGCACTTGAAATTCAGGCCGTATGCAGCAAGTTAAATATTCCATTTATTTTTAAAGCTTCATTTGATAAGGCAAATCGAAGCTCTAACCGTTCTTTTCGCGGGAATGGCTTAGAATATGGGTTACAAGTATTATCAGATATTCGCCAAAAAACAGGATTACCTGTTTTGACAGATATACATGAGAGTTGGCAAGCAGAAGTAGCCGCTCAAGTAGTAGATGTCTTGCAGATACCCGCCTTTTTATGCCGGCAAACAGATTTATTGGTAGCGGCAGCTAAAACAGGTAAACCCGTAAATGTAAAAAAAGGCCAGTTTTTGGCCCCTTGGGATATGAAGGGAGTTGCAGAAAAGTTAATGCTATCAGGCTGTGAAAATATATTGCTAACCGAGCGGGGTACTTCTTTTGGCTACAATACTTTGGTAGTAGATTTTCGGGGTTTACCGCAGATGCAGGCGTTAGGTTTTCCGGTTGTTTTTGATGCTACCCATAGTGTTCAACAGCCCGGAGGTTTAGGAGACCGTAGTGGCGGACAACGTGAATTTGTACCGATATTAGCAGCAGCAGCAGCAGCAGTAGGAATGGATGCCTTGTTTTTAGAAGTTCATCCAGACCCGGATAACGCCCCCAGTGACGGACCTAATATGCTGAAAATCCCAAACCTTGAACCGCTTTTAACAAAAATACTCAGACTGCATACCGCCACCAACATAGAATAGTCTGATACTTTGATTGTAGCTCAAACAGCATAGCTTGAGAAAGACTGAAATTATGATCAGAAAACCATGATGCCCAGATTACAATAATGCTCCACCAATGGAATCATAGCTTTCTGAACCACTCCCAAACATTTTGGGCGTATCTAATCAAAATAGATACGCCCAAAATGCTTAGTTTGAAATGGATAGTTTAGCGAGTTATTAAAAACTTATCTGTAATAATCTTTCCGTTCAATGATATACGGTAAGCATAAACCCCTGATGATAAACCGTCAAGATCAAATTTGTGAGCATAAACCTGATTTTCAGGAATTTCTTTTGAAAAATGTAATACTCTTTTTTGTGCTATATCAAACACTTCGATGACTAAATTTCCCTTGTCCTCCGTAAAAATGGAGAAGTTGATAGTTTCCTTAGCCGGATTTGGAAATACCTGAAAAGATAGATTCTGCTCATTATTCAATATCGCTGTTGCTATATTGGAATATTGTGTTTTCCCATCTTTATCAACAGCTTTAAAACGATAATAATATAGTTGATTAGGTATTATCTGAAAATCCTGATAATTATAGATATAATTATTTCCGTGAGCATTTAAAGTGGTAATGTCTTCAAAATGCTCAAAGTTTAGGGTTAAACTTTTTTGTAATACATATTGTTTCAGATTCACTTCCATCAAGCTTTGCCATTGTAGCAAAATAGACGGATTTGAATGAACAGGCCAAGCTGTTAAAGGGCTGGTTTCTATTGGCAAAGGAGTTGAACCGGAGGCTATTCCAAATTCTGAAAACGTTGTATAATCCGTTCTTTCAAAATCAGATATTCGGGTACTTGAATGCCAGTTCCATTTATTATCTGGGTCAAGAGATGCGGGAGACCGTTTCACTAATGCTAAGTTAGTTCCTGAATAAGCCCAGCCGGAAGAAGGAATTACCCGCGCTCCATAGCTAACAGAGCCGGAAGGCCCAGTCGTTGGGGTTAAGTCCCAAAAGCCCTCATCTTCAATATCAGTGTAACTATTTCCATTTTCTGAAAGTGGAGGAGACCAATTTGAGGAAGGAGTCGCTTTGCTGAAGAAAGATTGTAAAAAGTTGACACCCGGAAATGTTGAGTTAAGCACTGCAAATAGCGGCTCGTAGTAAGTAGCTGTGCTACTGTTATCACTACCTACCGGATAAAAGTAGGTTAGCGGAAAGGTAGTATTATCAACAGCACGTCTAAGGGTTCCAACGATATGCCCACCGGTTCTGTTTACTGCGCCAACCGCATCATTATTGACTGTTAGGATGTTAATACCTGCATTAACATAATTGCCAGTAGAGGTTGGTAAGTTTAAAAGTAACCGAGAGTTTACAGTAACGTCTCCTGACAGTGTTTTGACTCCGGATCCGGCAAAGTTTAGCTCATGGTAAGTTGCAGTTGGCGTTGAAGCAGCAGAACGAATGGTTTGAGACCCTGTACCATTGACAGTAACTCGTCCTGCCGTGAGCGAGTATGTTCCGGTAAATTGGGGAATCGGGTTTGCAGTGCTTTGTAAAGTGGCAATTTGCAGTTCACCACCGGTCATATTTAACTCAGCAGTACCGTTAAATTGGTCTGTGCTTCAGGGAACGACCACTACGCCGTTTGTTATAGAAACCTGTCTGCTTGCTGTGGTTGTACCTGTTTGTAAGGTCTTTGTACCAACATTGCTGAATAAAAGATTTCGATATCCGGCATCAAGGCGTAGGGTTTGATTACCGCTGCCATAAAGTTCTACGGTAGGTGAAGCGGCAATGCTGCCTCCATCGGTGTAGGTATAAGTTCCAGAAAATTCAGGGATAACAGCACCATTTTTGGATATTCTTAGAACACTCTTATTTGCCATAGCTAAGTTGGCAGTACCTCCAAAGGTGAAATTCTGTATATCAATAACATTTGAAAGTCCTGAAGCATTGCTGATGGTTACTTGGCTACTAACGCTGGTATTATTTGATAAATAGCGAGTTATATTGCAGTTTACTGTTGGGTTTGAGAATAATAGTCTGGAGTAACTTGCGGTGCGCAAGTACTGGGTAAAAGTGCCAGCCGCCGCAGTGTATAGTTCTATGACGCTTGGAGAATTTAGGGTATAGCTACCGGTAAGTTCGGGCAAAGTAGGGGAGCCTGTTACTTTTGAAACACGTAAACTGCAAGCGGTTGCGGCCATAGTAAGTGTTGCCGGACCATTAAAAGTATTGGTAGAAACTTCAACCAAAGCAGTGCTTTGAATCGTTACAGCGTTATTACAAGTAGTTGTTCCGGCTGATAAGGTTTTGGTGCCACTCCCTTGAAAAATCATGTTGTAATATGGTGTAGAATTTCCGGAAGGGAGCAAACGAATAGTTTGAGCACCGGCTCCGTAAAAGTCAATAGTACCGGCTGTTAGTGTGTATATTCCGGTGATTTCCGGTAGTGTCGCAGATGTTTTTGATAAGCGCAATTGCCCACCCGTCATGGACACGGCAGCCCCTCCGTTTAGTGTCCTTGTATTGGCATCTAAGGTGCCAGATTCAATTTGCAATAAACTTGAAACCGTATAAGTCTGGGCAGAAGCTAAGGTTAAGATGTTTGGATCACTTTGCTTACGAACATAAATATTTGGGAAAGTGGTAGCCAGACCTATGGTGATGTTTTGAGCAGTAGTAACATCTTGGGTCGAAATAACCGCCCCCGGAGGGTTGCTATACGGATTTGTCCAATTAGCTGCCATCGGACCATTAAATATAAACGAACTGGTAGCTGTAGTCGTGAGCGTAGTGGCAGCAGCTCTGGTGAAATCCTTTTTCAACGTTAAAGCTGAATTAGATATATCAAAAGTACCTGCATTTAGATTAAATGACCGGCAAGATAAATCTGCCTCTAAGGTTAATTTATGATTAGAACTTGTACCTACTTGATAATCAACATCATTATTTAGGCCGCCTCCGCGATATTTGCAATTATCTCCGTTAAAGATAATATCTGCCCCGCTATTGTTGTTTGTGGTGGTAATGGCTCCAAAGTTATTCAAGAATCCGCCGATAGAAAGAGATACGTTTGTGCCCCCGTTTCCTATTGTGATTGTTCCATAGTTACAAACGTTTAAGGCTACGGCATTGGCTGTGATAGCGGGCATAAATCCTCCCATTCCTAACGTTGCCGGATCAGGTATCGTAATGCTCGTTCCGGCATTAGGAACGACTCCTGTATTCCAATTGGCAGCGGTATTCCAGTCCGCAGTAGTTCCTACCCAAGTAGAAGGTGGAGAAGGAGGTAACGGTGTCGTAATCTTTAGTTTATCCACAGCAAAAGATGGATCGGCAGCTCCGCCACTACTAAATATACTAAAACTAAAGCGAAGTCTTAATGTAGCAATATTTTCGCAGGCAGCAGGCATAGCCCAAGTTACTCTTGTCCATTTCCCTTGACCACCACAACCACTGTTGTTAGTTTTCATATTGGTTAAATTAGAGCCCCCGGGCACAGCAGGATTAGCCGTTGTGAATGCAGGTGCTGCAGGAGTAATCCAAGTAGTTCCACCATCAGTAGAGTATTGAAAGGCTGCGTATGAAGTTCCTCCACCACCGATAAAGTCAAATTGAAGAGTAAGATTATTATACCCCACAGTACTAATGACTGGGCTTTGTATGATGTCTGTTTCGTTGTGGGGAGTAGAGCAGTGCGCAGCTCCCATACTGGCAACACCAAAAAATAAACTCATATCTCCTTGATTAGCAGCCCCACAAGTATTTGGAGGACGAGCAGACTCTTTGTCAGATACATTCCATATATTAGGCATACCGAGGGATCCACAGAAGCTACTTCCTTGGTTCTGTGTAACATTCCAGCCTAAAAAGTTAGCAGCTACGCTCCAATCATAGCTTACAATGGCTATGTCTCCGGCGGCTGCGGTTCCACATTCGCAACTCACGGCGTTTATGTAGTTTGTTTTTGTGAGCGGGCTGTTAGTTCCGGCTCCGTCTAAATTGCTGGCGTCTAACCGAACTGTGTATTGCCCTACTGCACCAAAGGTTACTTGTGGGTTCACGGAGGTGTTATTAGTGCTGTTTACATAGGTAACGGCACCGGGGCCGGTAATAGTCCATGTATAGCTTACAACACCACGTCCTGCCGGAGAAGTCGTTGTGTTTATCAGCGTATCTACTGTAATAGAGCCTGAAACAGGAGCAGGGGTAGTTGCGCAGAGGGTAGTGTATTTAGCAGTAAATTCAAGATAAGGTGGACAAGAGCTTAGGGTGATGTTTCTGGAAAAAGTTACAGAGCATCCGGCACCATAATAGGCTGTTAAGGTGATGGTTTTGGTGCCAAAAGAAGCAGCTTCTGGGAAACGAAAATCAGGCTCAAAATCAGTAGTGTTGGTGCCATTGATATAAACAGCATCTGGAATATTCCACGAATAGCCTGTAATACCGGCTCCGGAACTCATGTTTCTCAATGTGGTTACATCCTGCATTTTGCAACCAGACCAAGAAGTAATACGTGTGTCTCCTGCTTGGCCAAAGTCAAAGTCCACAGTAGGGCCTACTTGTTTCAAAACTACGTTATCTACGTTAAAGCCGGCCATGAGGGTATAGTCAGCTGTTGTTGCAATGGCGTTGGCATCATTTCGCCAGCGAAAAGCTATCCGTAATGTGGTAATCCCCTCACATTCAGCAGGTAATAACCAGCTACGGGCTTCCCAATTATTGCAAGTTCCGGCTATGAAAAACATTGACGGGATAATGTTATCTGCTAGGATTTTCCAAGTGCCTCCAGAGTTAATGCTGTATAAGACTGTTCCATAAGAATGAGCGGCGGCGGCATCTCCCCCCAAAAAGAACTGTGCCTCTAAGCGAATATTGCATTGCCCTACGGTACTAATGTCTTGGGTTAGATAAGCTGTTTGATCGCTATTTGATGCGCCCGGCGAAGACGAACCGTCTATGTTGATGAGTGAATATTCATCGGCATAATCTTCCGGCCCGTTGTTCATTCCAAAGGCGTAGCTATCGGAGCAGCCCTTGAACGTTATGTGCAGACTCTTATTCGTTACGCCGCCTCCCGGGTCGGGATTAGGCAAATCATTGGGAGCATAGCAGTTATAGTTTCTGCCTCGAACAAACCGTGTGTTGTAGCTGGCGGTAGAACTTATGGGCAATACACCGAAAGGATTATTTTCAGGGGTATTGAAGTCATTGATAACAAAATAGTTGTTACACGGGTCGTTAGCGATGTATGTAAGACCCGTTACGCCTGCCGGAGTGGGGTTTGTCTTGCTGCCGGAGCCATTCTCGGTACTCCAACGAGTGGCTGCACCTACGTCATTAAAATCTTCTGTCCAGAATACTTGCGACCAACTATTGTGATGTACAATTATGAAAATGACAAAGAATAAACGGAATAAGTAAAATTGTTTCATATAACTTTTGAAATTTTAATCTATTATTAAGTAAGTTTAAATGAATTTATACGCTACAAATTTAAAAAAAGTTTTAAACTAATAGCCGTATTATCATCTCAATGGTGTTTTTTTTTGATTTTTTGGAAATAAATTTTTCTCTAAAAATAAAAATATCACGAATAGAAAATTTTATTAACTTAATGACTTGTTTATCAGTAAGGTTTTTATTTTAAAGATGAATTAATTGTTAATTAATAAGGTGCAATCCAGCTTCATGATAACTTCAGGCTTGGATTATAGAAGTAATTCTATTAAGGATGATCCGTAAATTTACTTATTTATTAATAGAAATAATACTTAGTATCTAAGATATTACTGCTTAAACATTAAATCTGAAGTGGAGTATATCGCCGTCTTCTACGATATAGTCTTTTCCTTGTATGGCTAATTTTCCGGCTTCTTTTGCGGCAAGTTCAGATTTATAAAATACAAAGTCTTTAAACTTAATAACTTCTGCTCTGATGAATCCGCGTTCAAAATCAGAGTGAATAACGCCTGCGGCTTGTGGGGCTTTGGTTCCGTACGGGATTGTCCATGCACGTACTTCTTTGACACCGGCAGTAAAATAGGTTTGTAAGCCTAACAATCCGTATGCAGCATGAATTAACTGATTTAATCCGGATTGTTGTATGCCTAATGCTTCCAAAAAGTCTGTTTGTTCGGCAGGGTCTAACTGGGAAATCTGCGCTTCAATAGCTGCACAAACAACAATGACCCGCGCATTTTCGGTAGCTACTGCTTCCCGAACCTGTTTAACGTATTCATTTTCAGTAGCTATTCCGGCTTCATCAACATTACAGAGATACAAAACAGGCTTAGCGGTTAGCAAACGCATATCTTGAATCAAATTAGCCATGTTGTCATCTTGGGGGTACGTCCGTACAGAATTTCCTTGCTGCACAAAGTTAATCAGCTGCTGCACTAATTCTAATTCCTGAATAGCGGCTTTATCTCCGCCTTTGGTGTTTTTTTTAGCTTTATCTAAGCGTTTTTCTAATGCTTCTAAGTCTTTGAGTTGCAGCTCTGTATCAATAATTTCTTTATCTCGTAAAGGATTAACGCTTGCTTCTACGTGCACAATATTTTCATCTTGGAAGCACCTTAAAACGTGTATGATAGCATCGCATTCGCGGATATTTGCTAAAAACTGGTTTCCGAGTCCTTCTCCTTTGCTGGCACCTTTTACTAAGCCGGCTATATCCACAATTTGGACGACCGTAGGTACTACATTTTGCGGCCTTACCAATTCTATCAAGGCATCTAAGCGGCTATCCGGAACCTTAATAATTCCAACATTTGGCTCTATTGTACAAAAAGGATAATTTGCTGCTTCGGCTTGGTTGTTAGATAATGCATTAAATAAGGTAGATTTTCCTACGTTGGGTAGCCCAACAATTCCACATTTGAATCCCATAGTTATATTTGGTGCGAAATTAAGATTTCATGCTAACTTGGTGTCGGTATTTTTTGAGCCTAAATTTTTTTAGCTTTTTTCAGGCGGGTTTATTCTTTATAATTACGTGGCAGGGAGCCGCGCAATCTGAAAGCAGCTTTTCGGCACATCTATATCATAATGCTCTTTATGAAGAATGTATTTACCACTTTCAAACTTTGCCAAAAGAATATCATACCGATTCAACTTTATACTACACCGCTTGTTCTTGGTTAGCTATCAATAAATTAGACTTTGCAGCTACTTTATTTCAGGGTATTCGACATGATAGTTTATTATTTCATGCAGGGATGGGGCAGTTGGTTTTAGCTGCATTGCCTGACAGTCTGAATCGGGCAGTTTCTATTATAGAAGAGATGCCAATATCTTCAAATAATAATATCCAGCTATATCATCATTTATTAGATGCCGGTTTGGGGCTACTTTCGCATCAGCCGAAAAAGTGCATTCGCATCTTGGAAGAACCAATATTTAAGACAGCTATTCCTGAGCTATTGACTTTGAAAGAGTCTTTGTGGGCACGTTATAGAGATTATAAGCAGTTACCACACAAAAGCCCGTTTTTAGCAGGTGTACTTTCGGCTGCCGTTCCGGGAGCAGGGAAATTATATGCCGGCAAAAAAATGAGTGCTTATACAGCATTTTTACAGCAAGTTATCTTAGCCGCATTGGTTTGGGATGCATGGCATATAGACAAACGATTTTCGCCGCAAATGATAATTTCAAGTTCTTTATTTACAGTATTTTATGTTGGAAACATCTGGGGGAGCGCGCTTAGTGTGGGTATTAGTTATCGTGAAAAATTTGATACATTCAAGCAAACTTTATTACTGGATCTGCGTTTGCCTATTCGTTATATCTATCCCTAACGCACCGGCGCAGCCATTATTACAGTTACCGGATTCTATGCTGAAAAAAATAGTAGAAACCGAAAAACGGTATTTTCAGGAAACTTCTAATCATTCTGAAAAAAATAATGATAATACTGCCGCTATTTTGTTGGAAAAAGCTACTATTTATCAGCAAGTTAAAAAATATGATTTTGCCTTAAAAACATTGCTTAGGATCTCTATAGATTCCCTTAGCCCCAAGATTGCGCAGCAAGTTCGGTATGAATTAGCTGTTTCTTATTACACAATAGGCAATTTTCAGGCTTGCCGAAATACCGTAATGGATTTTTTATCTTCGGCAAACAAACAGGATTCTATTCAGTGCCAATGGTTACATATCTTGTCAATGCTTGATATTCAGAATTTTGAGAATATCCAAATTACGCAGAATTTATACAAACAATTTATAGAAGATTGGGCGAATGAAACTGTAAAAGATTCATTGTTAAAAATATGGAAGTTGCCAAAGTTTAAAAACCCTATTTTAGCAGAAAGGTTATCTTTTTTTCCGGGCTTAGGGCAGATTTATGCCGGAAGCTGGTACAAAGGAATTTCCTCAATGATGATTCAATCTGCGTTTGTTTTTATAGGAAGTTATTGGTTATTAAATCATTACTATGTAAGCAGTGCATTAGTTGGTTATGGTTTATTTTTTTCATTTTACTTTGGGGGGCAGCGTTTGGCACATAACATAGTTGATAAGTCAAACCAAGAAAAGTTTCAACACTTTGCTCAAGGAGTAAGGAATACCGTTTTATGGCTTGAGACGCAACGGAGGCAAAATAGGCGTTAGTGTTCTAAAAGACGTTTTAAATATTGCAATTTCAAGAGGGCTTCTATGGGAGTAAGTCTTTCAATATCAATTTCTTCAATTTCTTTTCGTACTTTAAATGCTTGTTCGTCAGCTAAGGCAAATAGCTGAAGCTGTAGCGGCTGTTGAATTTTTGTTTTTTTGATAGTAGGCAGGTTTTGGTTTTCGGCTGGTCTATTATCTCTTTGGCTTTCAAGCCATTTTAAGATTTCATGGGCGCGTTGGGTAATCGGTTTGGGGATTCCGGCGAGCTCTGCAACATGGATACCAAAACTGTGTTCACTATTTCCGGGTACTATTTTTCGCAGGAAAATAATTTCTTCTTGGGTTTCTTGTACCTGAACGTGATAGTTTTGAACGCGGGGGAGTTGGTCATCTAAGGCTGCTAATTCATGATAATGCGTTGCGAATAAGGTTTTTGCAGAAATGCTGGGTTCGTTATGCAGGTATTCTACCAATGCCCATGCAATTGAGATTCCGTCATAGGTGCTGGTTCCGCGCCCGATTTCATCGAGCAGGACGAGGCTTCTGGGGGTTGCTTGGTGCACAATTTGTGCTGTTTCATTCATTTCTACCATGAATGTGCTTTCGCCGGCAGAAACGTTATCGCTCGCACCTACACGTGTAAAGAGCCTATCCACAATTCCTAAGCGCACTTGGGTAGCCGGCACAAAACTACCCGACTGAGCCAGCAAAACAATCAACGCCGTTTGCCGTAAAATAACAGACTTACCAGACATATTCGGGCCGGTTATCAGCAAAATCTGTTGATTATCAGGAGATAAATAAATATCGTTTGGTATAAATGGTTTATCTCGTGGGAGCAATATCTCAATTACAGGATGACGGCCTTCTATAATTTCAAGTGTAGGGTTTTCATGAAACTCCGGTTTGCAATACTGTAACTTAATTGCATTCCAAGCGAAGCAACGCAATACGTCTATTTCGGCAGCGGCTTTAGCCGCTGCCGAAATAGACGTAACCCACGCCAATAGCTTTTCGATTAGTTCTTGATACAGTTCAGATTCTAATTGAACCATACGATCTTCGGCGTGTAATATTTTTTCCTCTAATTGCTTGAGTTCCGGAGTTATGTAGCGTTCTGCGTTTGTTAGGGTTTGTTTTCGGATATAATCCGGCGGAACTTTGTGCTTATGGGCATTGGTGATTTCGATATAGTAGCCAAAAACATTGTTGAAGGATATTTTTAGGGTGGAAATTCCGGTTTTTGTTATTTCTCGTTCTTGAATATCTGATAGAATCGCTTGAGCGTGTAGGCGGATGTTTCGATATTCATCTAATTTATCAGATATACCATCTTGGATAATATTTCCGGCATTTGTTTGCACGGGGCATTCTGGAAGCAACGTTTTTTTGAGCAATGTAACTGCCTCTTGAATATCAGGTATAACGGGAATTAGTGTTTGAGTTGTTTGCGGGGCAACTTGCTGCAATAATTCAAATAGTGGAAAAAAGTAATGGAGGGCATTTCGGAGTTGGGTAGCTTCTCTGGGGGATATTTTACGGGCTGCTAACCGTGCCGTTGTTCGTTCTAAGTCTCCGATATTTTTCAAGAAACTGGCTAATTCCGCCAGCTTAGGCTGCTGAATAATGAAAGTTTCTACGGTATTTTGCCGATATTGAATTTGTTGCAAGTCGGATAGCGGAAATACGAGCCACCGGCGCAGTAACCGTGCGCCCATTGGTGTTAAAGTGCAATCTAAGGCATCAGCTAATGATTTACCTTCGGGATGAATGGGTTCAATGATTTCTAAATTTCGTAAGGTAAATTTATCCATCATCATAAAATCATGCTGCGGGAGTACGTAAATCTTATGGATATGGGAAAGATTTTTTTGTTCGTTTTCATGCAGATAATGCAAGAGTGCGCCGGCAGCTCGGATTCCGTATTCTTCTTCCTGAACGCCAAAACCTTTTAAAGAAGCAGTTCTAAAATGGTGGGTTAAAATTTTGTATGCAGTATCATACTGAAAAGGCCAGTCTTCAAGGCGAAAAATATGATAATCTTTACCCAAAAGTTCTATCAATTTGGGATAATCAGTACGGCCTACGATAATTTCAGTTGGCTGTAAAGCATAAGTAACTTTTTGAATATCCGTTGGTTTTCCTGAAAAGCAAAAAAAATCTCCAGTAGAAAGTTCTATAAATGCGGCAGAGGTAGTGCTATGGCTAAAAAGTATTGCCATTAGATAATTGTAGCGCTTGGTTTCTAATATTTTATCATTCAAAGCGATTCCGGGCGTTACTAATTCGGTAACGCCGCGTTTAACAATTCCTTTGGCTTGTTTCGGGTCTTCTAATTGGTCAACGACAGCAACTCTATGCCCTGCTCGAACCAATTTTGGTAAATAAGTATCTAACGAATGATACGGAAATCCGGCTAATTCTTGGTCGGCTGCTGCTCCGTTAGAGCGTTTGGTTAGCGTAATTCCCAAAACCTGTGCAGTAATGATAGCATCTTCTCCAAAAGTTTCATAAAAATCACCTACCCGAAAGAGCAAAATAGCTCCCGGATATTTTGTCTTTATTTCCCGATGCTGGCGCATCAAAGGAGTTTCTGCCTTGTTTTTATCAGAACCTCGCATAGGATGCTACTTAACTACGCGCTTATATCCCACGATTTCTCCTGATCCACAAATAGTTTCATATATTCTTTTACTTCTATTCGAATATCGTCTTCTCCTAACTGGTCGTAAGGATTTTCTAAATGTTCCTGAATATTATCTAAACTAACTAAAACAAATGAGTATAAAATTGGCAGAACGTAGCTTAATCCATTGGTATAGTCTTTGAATGTGTGGGCAAAAAAAGGCCCGTAAATTATCGGAAAAGAAAATATAAATACTTTACTATAAGCTCGTAATGTGATTGGAGTCGGGTAGCTGATGATTAGTTTCATTTCTTCAAAACACATTATCATTTTGTTTAGATATTGGCTAAGTCTGGATATTTCACTTGGTGTAATACCAACGGTTCTCATCTCTCTAATCAATTTAGAAAAATCTGAAAATCGGCTATAAACTACTTGTTCTCGTTGGGTATCAATTTCTTCTTGAGCGATGAAAAAGAGTTCAATATCCATTAAAAGTTCTAAACATAAAGATTTTACTCGTTCTGGGAATGGGTTATTCTGGTCAAACTTAGGGTCTCCCCAATCTCGGGCAGCGTAGTAAATACATAAACCGCCTGATTTTATTTGGGCAAGGCTTTTTAGGGCTGCTTCTCTCCGTTGGTAAGCAGAGTTGATGGAAAAAACAATCGGGAAAACGATAGCTGTGGCTATCAACGCCTGCGGAAAGTCTGCCGTATAACCAAAATGATGGCAAATGTAGGTAGCTCCCAAAGACAAAAAAGTAATGGTAATTGTCTTGTAATTAATGATTTTGATTAAGCTGCTGTATAATTTCCCAACATATACTTTGCTATTCATACGGGGTTTATTTTAGGGTTATTTCGTAGCTGGTATAAACACCCATAGATTCAGCTAACTGGCGAATGTTTGTATTGTAGTCTAAAATTTCTTGATTTAGCTGTATTTCGGTTGTGCTGGTATCATTAAAAATATCTTTGTATTTTCTTTTAAATTGTTTTAACGTTACGGTAGCTCCTTGATTATCAGTAATGTTATCACTAAGGATATTGGTTTCCCATTCGTTAAATTCGGTACGATACTTAGTATAGGTTTTACGTAAACGCTGATAGGTTTGCTTAAATTTTCGGGTATGGCCTTGATATTTTTCAACAAAAACTGCTACTCGCTGTTGAGCTTGTTCTTTTTGTTCTTCGTTGTTTACTCTGGCAGCTTGAGCCAACTCATTTTTAACTGAGGTTATACTTGATTCTAAAATACCGATTGTTCTATCTATTTGATTAAGGTGGTCACCCACTATTGACCATTGTGGAGAAAGTGTAACAACCTCGTTTTTAATGATATAACTTACTTCCCCGCAGGATATTAAGTTGAGTGCAGCCACAAAAAACAACCAACGAACCCGAAATAACCGAAGCATCAAACAAAGGTACAATAATTTTATAATTCAGCATTGAATTTTACCCAAACATTCAAAGGGCAGCTAAACAGGTGGTTTAAAAATATTCGGATATTTTGGTTTTTTTTACCGAAATAAGCAAGGGCTTTGTAGTTTAGCTGCGAGAAATAAGATGTTTCGGTTTAAAAGTAGAAAATCAAAGAATAACCTTGAACAAGAAATGTCCTTTTTGGACCATTTGGAGGCGTTTAGGTGGCATTTGGTACGAAGCCTGTGTGTGGTAGGAATATTGATGATAGTGGTTTTCAACTATTTAGATCAGGTTATAGCAGAAGTTGTTTTGGCTCCTTTTCGCCCAAATTTTCCGGTAAATGCTTGGCTTTGTATGGTTAATAAGGATTTATGTTTTGAGAAAATAGATGTTGTTTTTCAGGCTACGGAGCCTTATGAGCAATTTACGCGGGCGTTTTTTTTAGCTTTTATGGGCGGGTTGGTGGTAGGCTCTCCGTATATTTTGTGGGAAGTATGGCGTTTTGTGAAGCCTGGCTTGCGTAGCTCCGAAAAAAGTTTAGCCCGCTGGGCGTTCTGGTCTGTTTTTATCTTATTCAACACGGGTTTTGTTTTCGGCTATTTTGTGATTACACCTTTTTCCGTCCGATTTTTATCTTCTTTTAAATTAGCTCCTGAGGTACAAAATATCTGGCGAATTGGGGACGTGATTTCATTAATTACCGAAATTAGCATTGCAGGAGGGATTTTATTTGAACTGCCATTTGTTTCATACATCTTATCAAGGTTGGGGATTTTAACACCTGCTTTTATGAGAAAGTATCGCCGCCACGCAATTGTTATCATTTTGATAGTTGCCGGCATTTTGACCCCGCCAGACCCATTAAGCCAAATATTACTCGGAGTTCCTATGTGGGGACTTTATGAAGTAAGCATCTTGATTAGTGCTTATGTACAACGAAAAAAGTTAGTAAAACAAAGATAGCTTATTGGATATAAGATGATTAGAAATCAATTTTAATTTTGTGTTAAATAGAAATTCCGCGCTATTTTTTTAACGTAAATGCTGACGCTGAAAACAACTAAATCAAGGTTATATTTGTTTTGCAAGATTGATTATTAACCGCAACCTATTGTGAAATATACATATAAATTGCTTGTAATTATAGTATTAGCATTTCTTTTTCTTTTTTTATATGATAGGTATCGAGTAGTTCCGGAGATTTTTTTTAACCAAATAAACCTTTATTCTTGGGAAGGAAAGCAAGTATTTCTAAAGCCTAATGGAAAGTTTCAATTAGTAGTTTTTTGGCAAACGTGGTGTGGAGATTGCCACGAGGGTATGCCCAAAGTAAGTGCCGCGTTGTTTTCAAAACCAAATATTGAAGGTATCGCCATTACGAATGAACCTTTTGAAAAACAACTTTCTCATCAAGCTAAATTAGGTAATTGGAATTTCCTTAGAGTTGATAGTGAACGAGATAGAACGATTTTGGCATTACAAGATTTAGGTGTTTATTCTTTTCCGACTTACTTTTTGCTAAATCCAAGTGGTGAAAAAATCTGGAGTTGTATCGGAAATGTGGATACGGACGAGGTTAATCGGCTTATTCAGACGAAAGAAGTTTCAGTACCATAGTTTTTTCTGGCTCGTTGAATCATTGGCCATACAAGGTCATTTAAGGTAGCCAAATTTTGGCCGGTAGCTGCTGAAATAGCTATTTTTAAAATATCTGAAGGTAGTAAGGCTAATTTTTCAGCGATGATTTCGGGGTCAGCTATCAGGTCAATCTTGGTTAAAACTACCACAAATTCCTTCTCTAAGAGTTCCGGCTGATAGTTTTCTAATTCACTACGTAAAATCTGGTATTCTTGAAGGATATTTTCATGGGTAGCCGAAATTAGAAATAATAAAACAGGGTTTCTTTCAATATGCCGTAAGAAGTTGATTCCCAGCCCTTTTCCGGTATGTGCTCCTTCAATGATTCCCGGTATATCAGCCATTACATAAGACTGATAATCTTTGTATTGCACAATTCCGAGATTTGGTACAAGTGTGGTGAACGGATAATCTGCGATTTGCGGCCTTGCGGAAGAAAGTGCTGCCAAAAGGGTCGATTTTCCGGCATTAGGGAAGCCCACTAAGCCAACATCAGCTAAGGTTTTCAGTTCGATAATAACAGTGCGTTCTTGGGTGGGTTCTCCGGGCTGTGCGTAATCCGGTGCTTGGTTCGTAGATGTACGAAAGTGATAATTTCCTAACCCGCCTCTTCCGCCTTTTAATAATAAAAGTTCTTGCCCGTCAGTAGTGATTTCTCCTATAAACTCCTGTGTATCAGCATCATAAAATGTTGAGCCAAGCGGTACTTTCAAGACAGTGTCAGCTCCGCTTTTTCCATTACACCGGCTTCCGCTACCCGGTTTTCCGGGGTCTGCATTAATAAATTTGCGATATTTTAAGTCTAATAAAGTCCAAAGCTGTTTATCTCCCTTAACGAGAATGTCGCCGCCATTACCGCCATCGCCGCCATCAGGCCCTCCATTTGGCACATATTTTTCTCTTCTATAACTAACGGCACCTTTCCCGCCGGCACCACTGCGAAAGTAAATTTTTACGTAATCAACAAAATTAGACTGAGTCATACTTGATTTTTTATACTCCTAAATCGCTTAATATATTCTTGATAATCAGCCTATTAATAAAATAAAATAAGCAAGTCATACAAAAAATGATAAATTCATGTTATTATTTTACCTTATCGCAGAAACTTCAGTTAGAGTTCCACCCAAGATTCTCGCTCAGGCCCGGTTGATAGAAAATGAATCTTAGTTTGTACTTCTTTTTCAATCAGTTGAATATACTGCTGCAGAGCGGGGGCGTTTATTGAGGTAGGTTTAGACCACGCGGGTAGGGTTTGATATTGTGGTATTATTGCGGCATTTGCGTTATATGGAGGTAAAGATAGTTCTTGCCCATCTGCCAAATAATGTGTTGCAACCTGGATTGTTTGGAGCTCTGCAAGAATATCTGCTTTGGTCATGAGTAGGTGTGAAACGCCGTTTCTTCGGATAGCATAACGCAGGGCAGGAATATCTAACCAGCCACAACGTCTGGGTCTTCCGGTAGTCGCTCCAAATTCGTTTCCCAATGTTCTGAGCTGTTCACCGGTTTGGTCATGTAGCTCGGTGGGGAAAGGGCCGTTCCCTACTCGGGTACAATAAGCCTTAAAAACACCAAATACATTACGAATAAATCTGGGCGGTATTCCCAATCCGGTGAATGAACCAGAAACAACTGTGTTAGAGCTGGTTACATAGGGATAAGAACCAAAATCTATATCTAATAATGAACCTTGTGCTCCTTCTGCAAGTACGGAACTGCCTGCGTTTATCTGGTCATAAAGCCAGTCTTCAGCATCAATGATAGAAATATTCTCTACAATCCACTGTGTAGCATCTAAAAATTCATCTATCTGTTTATCCGCAACATGAAGGGCATTTAGCAGGGCTAAGTAGATGTTATGTGTTTCTGTAAGACGGCGGACGTGCGTTTTGAAGTCTGCCATTGATATATCTCCTATTCTGAGGCCGCGTCTTCCAGTTTTATCTTCATAAGCGGGAGAAATGCCGCGTAATGTAGAGCCTATTTTTTGTGAACCTTGTGCTAATTCTCGGGCTGCGTCAATAGCTCGGTGGCCGGGTAATATCAGGTGAGTACGCTTTGCGAGCATTAACCGCTTACGCACAGGAATGCCTGCCGCTTCTAACTGTAAAACTTCTTCCCGAAACGTAATGGGATCTAAAACAACTCCTGCTCCAATTAAGCAGTAACAATCTTCCTGAAAGATTCCGGACGGAACTAAGTGCAAAACATACTTTTTCCCTTGCAACCAAAGAGTATGGCCGGCATTCGCACCTCCTTGAAAACGAGCTACAATCTGATACTTAGGGGCTAAAACATCAATCAGTTTTCCTTTTCCCTCATCTCCCCATTGCAGCCCCACTAATACATCAACTGCCATAAATTTAATTTGATAGCCGTGCTATCGCAGTATCAACAGTATCTGTTATTCCAAAAATTGAATTTAATTTAGTGATAGAAAGTAAATTAAATATATTTTTTGCAGGGTTACTCAATAACATTTCCCCATTATGGCTTCTGACTCGGGTCATCAATGTGATAAATACTCCCAAACCCGTGCTGTTGATATGTTTTAAAGCCGTTAAGTCAATAACAAACCGCGTATAGCCTTGCTCTAAATAGCGAGCAAAGTCTGCTGAAATGTTTCCACTTTCGTTTTCTCCCAGCATACTACCGTCTAACGAAAAGACAACTACTTTGCTATCAGCGACATAATGTGTGTAAGTCATATCTAAATCTGTCATAAAGTTAAGATTAATCATTCATTTTTGCACAATCATTTTTTTTACAATTTCCATACAGAACTAATGAATGATGTTTAATGTCAAATCCAAGTAAATCACCCATAGTATTTTGTATTTCAGAAATTCGTGGATCACAGAACTCAAAAACCTTGCCACAATCTATACAAATCAGGTGGTCATGTTGGCGAAATCCATAGGCACGCTCGTAAAGTGCTTGGTTAGACCCAAATTGATGCCGAATTACTAAATCACAATCTACCAATAAGTCCAATGTGTTATAAACAGTAGCTCGGCTTACCCGGTAATGTTTGTTTTTCATGTGAATGTATAAAGATTCTACATCAAAATGGTCTGTACGGGAATAAATTTCCTCTAAGATGGCAAAACGTTCCGGAGTTTTTCGTTGATTATGCTTATCTAAGTAGGCAGAGAAAATTTTTTTCACAGATTCAAGTTTCTCTTGTGTGATTACCTTAGGATTTTCGGGCATCTTTAAATCGGGAATTTATACGCAAAAAGAATAATATTGGTTTTCTTTGACTGCAAAATTTTAAAAAAAAAGTGGTAATTGCAACTATTTCTACTTCGGTAGCGAAACCTTTGGGAGAACTTGCTAACTATTTGTGAACACTAAACGACATGAACCTAAATCAGAATAGAAAAATTTTAGGAATCGGCCTGATGGCCGGCACTTCATTAGACGGACTTGATATAGCTGCAGTCCGCTTTCAGCAAGAGGGTGAAAAATGGAAATGGAACTTTGAAGTATGTGAACACATCCCTTATCCGGAGCAATGGTATGCACGATTAAAATGTTTGCCGGACCAAGACGGAGAGACTTTTTGGAAAACACACATCTATTTTGGGCATTTTTTGGGTAAAGAATTAGCTGTATTTATCAAAAAAAACGCATTGAGGCCGGATTTTGTTGCCTCTCATGGGCAAACAATATTTCATAATCCGGCAAAGGGTTACACTGCCCAGATTGGAGATGGAGAAACTATGGCTACCTATCTACCTTGCTTGTTGGTAACGAACTTTCGTACACGAGACGTTGCCTTAGGCGGGCAAGGAGCACCCTTAGTTCCCGTAGTCGAACCTATTTTGTTTCCGGATATTCCTGTATTCTTAAACCTTGGCGGAATTGCAAACATCAGCTTCCATACTTCGGATAAACCGGCTATCGGCTGGGATATCGCGCCTTGCAATCTGATAACCAATTTTTTATATCAACAAATTACCCAAAAAAACGGTTATGACGAAAACGGAAACCTTGCTAAACAAGGAAATTTTAACCCAGAATTGTATCAAATTCTACAAGAATGGCCTTACTTAAAACTTCCTCCTCCTAAAAGTACCGGCAGAGAAATAGTTGAAAAAGAAATCATACCGATTTTATTATCTGCAAATATTCCCCTGCAAGATATTTTAAACACATATCACCAATGGCTTACCGAAATAATTACGGAAACTATTATAGAATATGCTCCAGATACTACAAAGACGTTAATAACCGGAGGCGGATTCCATAATGAATACACAAAATCATTATTAATCAGTAAGTTATCATCTAAAAACATCACTTTGTCTTTGGTAGGCAATGAAATTATAGATTTTAAAGAGGCTCTTATTTTTGCTTTTTTAGGTTTAAAGACGTTATTTGGGCAGCCTAATACCGAGCCAAGTGTTACCCATTCGGTTAGGAATGCAGTTTCGGGCAGCATACATCAGCCTGGCAATAATGCTAACGCTATTTCGTTATTGTTCTGAATATTAACCCAATAAGTTGAAATAACGGTTATTACCCCATTTTTTTATCATACCATCTGAGCCACAACCAGATTACAGCTATTCAGGGCGCTGTAAATAATCGTTTTTTTTCAGCGAGGCTTACCAGAAAATCTTGAATTTCAGGATTTTCTCTGAAAATAATCATTGCAATTGGGGTTGTTTTAGCAGTAATTCTTTGAAATGGCATTTGATAAATATCTGCCTGAAATTCATATAAATAGGCACATTTTCCCACTCCCTTACGGAGAGATTGGGGAATTATATCGCCGGTATTTACATAAAAAGTATTACGTTGCTGGGCAGTCAAGCGGTTGTTTTGGATAGAAAGAGCTAAACTTTGGTCATGGGTAGGCAGTAAAAAAAAGCTATTGGTACTGGGTTTAGCGGGGCAAACTATTCCGATAGCCGTAGAATCCAGCAAAACAACCTGATTTCGGATTCCAAACTTAGCTATCCAGTTTGGTTCCGGCAGTATTAATAAGTCTGTGGGAACACCTAACTTTGCTTGTTGGCATAAAAAAGCAGCATTTCCATATCGAAATTTAACAATCACAGTTGGAAAGCGAGCCTCAATATCGGATTTCCAACTGATAGAAAAAGGGCGCAAGCTATCTTCGCAGGATATATAACAAAGTTTTGAGCCATCGCACCGAAGAAGAAATATTCCACTCAAAAAAAGGCCCAAATAAAATAGCTGCTTCATTTGCTTAAAAATAATAGATTTAGTAATCTGGATGATTGGTGGGTACTAGGAAAGAGAAAATAACTCATCACAAATTAGAAATTAGTTCGAGGAACTATCTACTTTTCTAAGAAGAAAGAGAATTGGCATACTTTAATAGCAGTTATACTTCAATAGAGAGAAAAATAGCTGTCTAAACCACAAACAATTATTTAAATTTAAGCTGTTTATATATTTCTATACCGCTTTCTGAATTATCACTTACTTGTATAGTTTCGTCATTTAAAAATTTAATAATTCCACGTACATAGCTACCATCTCGTTTCAGTACTTTTGCTTCAAAATAATCAAGTTGGTCATTGGATACAAAAGTGATTTTTCGCCATTTGAATGAACTTAACCTGATTTCATTATTACTAGAACGTACAAATCTACGACCCTGTATAATAGTATATGCGTCAGACCGTAATTCGATAACTTTACCTACATATTCATCGCTGTTAAAATCTTTTTTTATCTCAATTATCATCCCTTTATAGTAATTATCATTAGTACAAATCCATTTTCCAACCAGTATGTCTTCCATATTTTCAATAATACGCTCATCGGCAGAAGTGCTGGGGGGTGTTTTTGTGGTGGCGGGGGGATAGTACTTTGAAGGAGTAGTGGGTTGTTCTGTGGTAGTAGAAGAGTTATCTGTATCATAATTTGTAGCTAATGTTTTTTTGCTTATACGCGCCGTAATGGTTCTACTCCTACCGTTTATAGCTACTTTGCAAGAATTGTTGCTTGAAATTAACTTATAAGACTCGTCATACCAACCCTCAAAAGTATATTCGTTAGAGGTGAGTTCTATTGAAATTGGAACAATCGAGCCGTCAGCATAATTTGTTCCACTTCCTTTTAATTTTGCTATATTGGAATAGTTATTAACAGACAGGTTAATTCGATAAGTAGATATTGTGTTTTTTGAGGGTGATTCTTGGCTTTTCGATACATCTCGTCTTACAAAAAGGTGAAGTATAAACTCATCCTCAGTAGGAACAATAAATGCCCACAATTGGTTTATATTGCCATAACTGTAAGTGGTTTGAGCTTTTTTAACGTCTTCTGTTTGTTTATTGTAAACAGTAGTTATTTCAGTATATGCTGTGCTTGTGCTTAACTCACTTTCTATTTGATTAGATTGTTCTATTAAAGCTATTGTAATAGCTTCGTTTTCTGTTTGATTGTTAGAAGTTGAAAATTTCCTTTGATTAGGATGAAATATTTTTTGAGAAGAGAGCAGGCGTATCGTATCATTTATAGCTTGTTCTTTCAGGTAAATTTGATTTGTAAGTTTTTTTATGGAATCAGATAAGTCAGAAGCTACTATCCCATTTGGGAAAAAATCAACTATATAGTTATTTAATGTTTGTGTTTTTTGTTTTATCTTCTGGATTTCTTCTTCAATTTGTTTGTTAAGTTGTGCAACTTCATTTGTATAATTATTCCATAAAGATTGAACAGTGTTTTTGGTTTCTATATTTTGCTGTTGCATTGAAGGCAATGCCTCACTAATTTTTTGATTTAACCTTTCAACAGTTGATGCATCAATAGCTAATTTCTGAAATGTTTTTAGCAAGACATCAGGATGTTCGCAAGAAACCATTTCAATAGGTTTTAGAGGTTGTTTAAAATTTATTTTTTTATTCTGTTAAGCATAATTCTAATCAT
>JAIXKT010000043.1:83233-93440 GCA_026932145.1 Bacteroidia bacterium | reverse complement strand
ACATAAATTTTTGCTACCAAAAAAAGTCCACAAAACGATTGTAAAGTCTATATTTTAAGTTGTTTTTTGGGACTTCTGCTTTTATGAACTCTACAAGCGATTTTGTGTTATTATATGTAGGTTTGCAGGTTGATTTTTAATTTTCGATATTTTGTTTAAAAAAGGGCAGATTTTAGCGGATATATTAATTGAGGATGCCGTTTCTGATGGTTCTGGCTTAGCGCGGGTTCAAGATTGTGTAATGTTTGTTCCGGGTAGCGTTCCGGGAGATATTGTTACGATTATGCTATCCAGAAAAGAGAAAAAGTTTTGGCACACTAAATTGATTTCAATTTCTACACCTTCACCGGATAGAGTTCAGCCTATTTGTGCGCATTTTGGAACCTGTGGCGGCTGCAAATGGCAGTTATTGCATTATTCTAAACAGTTATTCTACAAAGAAAAACAACTGAAAGATGCTATTCAACGTATTGGCGAAGTAGATGCTCTTGTTTGGAAACCCATTTTGCCTAACCAAACAGAATATACTTTCCGAAATAAATTAGAGTTTACCTTTTCAGAGAGAGGCTGGCTCACCCAATCCCAAATCGAAAGTCAAGAAGTCTTTTCCAGACAAGCCCTCGGCTTTCATGTGCAAGGTTTTTTTGACCGTGTGGTGTCCATTAAGCAATGCTTCTTGATGGATGACCGCGTTAATGAAGTAAGAAATGCTGTTTATGACTTTTGCCAAACGAAGCAGTATTCTTTTTTTGATTTACAAGCCCAAACGGGCTTACTTCGGCAATTTGTTGTTCGTACTTCAGCAAACTATCCCGATTTTATGGCCGTTTTAATCCTAAGCCAGCAAGATATAACGGCCGTTGATACAATATTTCAATTTTTACAGGCAAAATTCCCCTATATAACAAGTTTCCAATGGATTATTAATGATAAGAAAAACGACCAATACAGCGATTTACCGGTTCATTTGTGGTCAGGTAGCTTAACCCCAAACCCACCATATATTCGGGAAAGATTATTAGACAAGGAGTTTATCATTGGGGCAATTTCTTTTTTTCAGACCAATACATTTCAAGCTGAACAGTTATATACATTGGTGAAGCAAGCTATAAACAGGCCGGTTCGGCTGTTGTGGGATTTATATTGCGGAACGGGTAGTATCGGAATTGTATTGGCATCGCTGGCGGAACAAATTTTGGGGATAGAGTATAATGAAGCAAGTTTACAAGATGCTGTTCGTAATTGTGAAATCAATAATGTAGAAAATATCACCTTTTTTTCGGGAGATATGGCTAAGGTTTTGCAGACCAATTCGGCCGTGTTGGCTTACGGCAGGCCGGATGTGGTGGTAGTTGACCCACCACGTACCGGTATGCACCCGAATGTGGTGGCAGTATTGAACGAAATAAAACCCCAACAGATTATCTATGTTAGCTGTAACGCAGCAACCCAAGCTCGAGATTTAAAAATGCTGGCTAAAAATTATGTTGTGCATTCCGTGCAAGGTGTAGATATGTTTCCACAAACTGCCCACGTAGAATCCGTTGCAGACCTTTGGCTGAAAAATAATCTACCAAATGGCTAAATGCTCTTCGGTAACTCCAAAACCGGAAAAGAATTCATGACTGTTGGGAAACTGAATATTTCCCGAAAATCTTCCAAAAGGCTGCATAAACTGACTTTTAATGAGCCCCAAGTTAATGGATTCGCTTCGTGCTTCTAATGGCTGAAAGTCTAAAGACACGCAGTTATCCAAAGAATGAATATGCCACTTGCTCTTTTGCAATGGTTTACGATAATGAAATATCGCTTGGCCGGTGCTATACAAGTTATCACCAAACCAAATAACGTTTTCTAAGCCGTTATTAAAATCACTGACTAAATTGATGGCTATTTTTTGTTGAAACTGAGTAGTTCCGGTACAAGATGCCCAATTCCAAAATGTTCGGGGGGGCGGATACCCTTTGGAAAAATCTATGGCGGCATAATTACCTTCAAAAGTGTGCTTACCCAGAGGCGTTTGTAGCTCTACAAAAGCAGGCAAAAGCATATTTTTCCAAGTAAAATGAAATGGATTGGGAAAGGCCGGCGCAATGATACTAACACCCGTCCCTAACTCCGGAACAACTATTGAGAGCTGTATTTTTTTTCCTAAAAACTGAAATCTCAGTCCGCCTTGGCTATGTTCGATGTTCCAATTTGCTAATTTCCAAGATGTTTTTAAATTAGGGTCAAATTTTGCTCCGAATGCCCAAGGGCGGGTTATTTTTTCCTCCCAATATTGGTTGTTTTGAACGTCATAACAATATGTAAAGGCAGTGCCGATATAGCCGGCATCAGCAATTGCAAAACCCAGTAAGTATTCTGCCGTCTGGACTCCCATAAAAATCCATGATTTTCGTTTAAAATAACGTACACGCCACCGACTATCCCACTGTTGGGTGCTGACGTTTGGAATTAACCCTCGAAATAGCCCAAAAGAAGTATATTTATCGTGTGGCTGCGGGAGGCTGGGCGGCGCTACAGCCGAAATTGGAGTAAGGCTCATATATTACGGTCTGTATTCAAAGGCACCTATATCAATCAAGCCGTCAGAGCGGGTTTGGCCGGTGATGTCATCAAAAGGAGTGATTCCGAATAAGGTAGTGCCGGCATTAATAGCTGGGCTATTCGCTTTTAGGTTAAATTTTTTTTCACTGACATTTTCAAGTTGTGGGTCAAGGTTCAGGATATTTCCATTGCCGGGTTTTACCAAAGAACTTCTTACCAATGAGTAAGATACTTTCAGTGTGTCTGTGGTTCCGTCCCGTAAGTCTGTTCCGATTTCTTCATTTTGAGGGTTATTTCCCCAAATAATGGTGTTTAAGATGGTTATGTCAGAGGGGAAACTTTCTTTGGTAACGGTGTGGTAATTATTCCAGCCTAATGTTGCGCCTCTTCGGATAAATTCTGTGCCACTTCCTATGGCGGAGCAGTTTACCAAAGAGTATTTTCCGCCGCCAAAGAAGCCTACTACATTATTTCCAGCATTAGAGAACAGGCAATTTTCAGCTACAATGGTTGGTTGCTGCCGGAATGTGTGCGAAAAGCCTAAGCCTAAAACGGCAAAATTGGCCATATTTCGGATTTCACAATTTTTGAGATACACTTTAGGTTTGTTGTCTTCGGTTGGGGAAATAGAATCTACCCGAATACCTACAGAGGCATTTTTGATTACCAGATTACGTAAGTCATTTCCTTCGCTGGTTTTTAGGAAAATGACACCTTGCCATTGGCCGGATTTTTCTGCATAGTCTTTACCTTGCCGGGTTCCGGTAAACCAAACGCGTTGGTCGCCGGAAGAACCTTCTACCAAAAGCGTTCCGCCAATTAACAAAAACGAAGTAGGATAATTATCGGAAGTGCGCCGAGCAGTAAAATATACCTGTGTGCCCCCTCGAATCCTGAGTGTACAGCCGGGTTCTACATAAACAGGGCCATCAATCACAATCTTTTTGGAATTGTAGAAAATAGTATCATTATTTATTCCGCAGCCAACTGTGTACAAGCCATTTATTGTATCTCCATCTATAACTGATTGAGCTTCAGCTCCCCGAATATAAATCCCGTCAAAAACAAAAGCGTATAAGGGAATGGTTTGTGAAAAACTGCCGGAAGAAACCACTAAGTAATCAATTGTTGCTTGGTCTTTTACCTGCGAAGTAAAGTTAATTAATGCTAAAACGGAATCTTTGGCACGTAGTTTATATTGGTGGTGCTCTTGGGCAGCTACGCCGTCAAAAGTCAGGGTAAATTCGGACTGTGCTCCTCCCGTAATACGAATATTCTCAATCAAAATATCTTGATTGCTGTTGTTGTAGAGATATAACCGTGCAGAAGGCGATGGAAGGTTCGTAAAAATAGTATCAAAAATGACAGAATCTGCCGAAAAGGTAAGTATCCCGGGTGCTAAAGGAATCTCTTTTTTACAAGAACTTGACGCTAAAAGCAACCCAAATACAATGAAAATACCCCAAAAACTGATTTTCATGCCCCAAAGTTCGGGCTTTTTAAATATAATTCTGACAAAATAAATCAGAATTATCCTGCTGAAGCTGCTCACAATTTATTTTTGCTGTTTTAAGTCGCTATTCCTAATTTTTTGTTGCTTAGGATGCATAAAATTGAAACCTTTTAAATGAAGTTTACGTAATTATCTGTATATTTGCAATCCCAAAAGACTACTGAAAAGGTATATTTTAAAAACAACCAACTTTTACGCACGTTTTATGTTTAAACATCGTCAATTATCTATCACAAAAATGTTAGCAAGGGTATTTTTGCCAACATTTAGTTTGTTTAGTTTGGGTTTTCTAGCAGAGGCTCAGACTCCTAATGGTACCCTAGACTTTGGTAATCCTACAAACAATGATGTTGCCACAACGGCAAATACAGGTTTTGGTGGAGTACGAAAAGGTATGGGAGGGGGATCTTGGATACTCAAAAATCCAGGAATTCCAAGTTTAGGCCAGTTGGGTGAGCTACGCGGAGTGCCTCCAACGAACAATAAAATCGCCAGCGTTGGCCTAACCAGCGCAGAATACGGCACTGCAACACAAGTATCTTCCATCCGCTTTGAAATCAATCTTGCAAATAACGGAACCGGAGAATGGTACTTCTTCGCCGGAAACGGTTCAAGTTATGGAGCTACCCAAAATGCTACCTTTAACCCAAATCAAACTTTTGTAGGCATTAAACTTCTGTCTTCTGCTGGAACCTTAACAGCATCTTACCGTCAGGCTGGAGCTTGGGTTTCTAATACAAATCTAACCAATGCATTATCTTTGGGAAATTCCCATGTTGTAGTTCTCGTCTGTAACAATGGAGCAAGCACAGAGAATTACGCATTGGGAAGTGTTGCTGCTAATAAATACGATATTATTGTGGATGGAACAGTAGTTGTAAATGATGCAGGTAAAGCACTATTACCCGGTACTACCGATATTAATGCCTTTCGTTTTTATGGGATGAACTCTCCTGCGAAGGACTTCTTTATCTTTTTAGATAATATCTCTTGGTATAATTTTGCTTATTATCCACAAGCATGTGCTAACCCTGATAATAGTTCTCTTACGACAGATTCAATTGCTCACACTTCTGCTAAGCTAAAGTGGCAGATTGGCAGCGGTCAAACTCCGGATAGCATAGTGCTTTCTTGGCGGCAAGGGGTAAGCGGCCCTTTTACAACCGTAAACTTGGCCGGAACAGCAACTTCTTACAACCTTACCGGCCTGACTCCCAGTCAGCTATATCAATGGAGAGTAACTACATATTGCTACGGAAATTCAAGCCCTTCTTCGTCAGTTCAATTTTATACATTATCCCCCAGTTGCCCTAAAGCTACAAGTGTTACTTATAATGAGATTGGATATTATCGTGCAAAAATATCTTGGACAATTCCGAGCGGCCCTGAATATACCGTACCGGATAGCGCCCAGATTTACTACAAACCATTGGGAGCACCTACCTATACAATCGCATCTGTACCACTTACAGGAGGTACTTACATCGGCACCGGAATACCTTCTTCTAATGACTTAAAGTCTGATACTGATTATGAAATACGAATTAGAATATACTGCAACGGAACCCCCAGAACAACAGTAGATACTTTTAAAACATTAACACCTTGCGCTGTTATTACCTCAAAGAGTGCTGCAAATATTGGCTACAATACAGCTACCTTAAAATGGACACACACCGGTACACCGGATAGTTTTGAAGTAAATTATAGAATAAAAAACACCAATACTGCTTTCACAAAAGTTTTTGTTACAAGTGACTCCGTTAATATTTCTGGACTTACAAGTATTACTGATTACGAGTGGCGGGTAAAAGTATGGTGCCCTGGCCTAAAAAGCCCCGGCTTCTTACCAGACCAATTTACCTATGAATACTTCTCAACTACAGCTATTCCAAATTGCAGTTCCCCAAGTAATATATCAATCTCCAATATAACTACAAGCAGTATAGATATTGCATGGACAAAGAGCCAAGCAGATACCTATCAGGTTTGGTCTCGACCAGTTGGTAATAATACCTATAACAAGAAAACTGCTGTTGGATCCAACTATACCTTGACTGGATTGATAAATAACACAAATTATGAAGTTAAGATATATCCTATTTGCGGCGGTCTTGTAGGTAGCTATTCTTTTGATACAACAGCAGCTACGCTGAAGTCTTGTACAGCTATTACCGGTTTATCTACAACTAATATTACAGATGTGGGTGCTACCTTAAATTGGACAAGTAATTCAGATTCTATCTTAATATTCTGGAGACCAACGAACGCACCAACATTTGACTCTATGTTAGTGGTAAACACAGGTTCTTACAATATGCAAGGTTTACAAAGCAACCAGACTTATATTTGGAAGTTACGTGGCAAATGCGTAAATCCAGCAGGACAAATTTCATGGTCTGGAAACACTGCCAACCAAAATTTCACAACTGCTGCTGCCGCTAAAACTGGAACTCTAAGATTCTCCGATATATCTATATTCCCAAATCCTAATAACGGAAACTTTGCAGTGAAGTTCCCCGCACAGAAATCTTTGAGCTATACGATTCAAATCTCAGATGTAACAGGTAAAATCATCAAAGACTTCCGAGGAACAACAGAAATTGGCGAAAATATCATTCAGATTAACTTGGATGATACTCATACCGGAATATACCTTGTGAAAGTTACCACAGACATCGGCACAGAGAACTTCAGAATAGTTGTTCAACACTAAAAATATAATTTTTATCCCAAAAGTGCTACCTCGTTGTAGCACTTTTTTTATGCCTAAAAATAACCCCAAAAGCCTTGTATTTGCGGTTTAACTACATAATATATCCTAAAATTAGTAAAAATCATGTAGTTTTGTATCAAATGTTACAGAATAGTCTATTAATCTTATGGGTGTTTTTTATATTAACAAATTCTATTTATGCACAAATACCTCCAGATATTTGGTTGGGTCAGGAGCCAACAAACCCTAAGATAAGTACACCGGCAAAGGAAATTATACGATATTCAAAAGTACAGTCAATAGAAGATACCCTTCTGCTACCCTTTTGGGATGATTTTTCAGATAATGGGAACGCACCGGATTCTACAAAATGGCTCTTAAACCAGACTGTTCATCTTTCTCGAACGGCAGCTATTTTACCACCAACCATTGGTGTAGCTTCTTTTGATGGAGCAAACAATCAAGGAGTTCCGTATGCCTACACAAACCAAAGTGGCTGGTGCGACTCTCTAATTAGTCAAGCAATTGATTTATCACAAGTTACAGCAAAAGATAGTTTGTATTTAACCTTTTTTATTCAACGGGGCGGCTTAGCAGAGCCACCTGAAAAAACGGATTCTTTTGTTGTTTGGTTTCGTGATACCACCACATCATTTCCTACATTTAGGCAGGTATGGAGTACCGGTGGCGGGCAACCAACGTCTGTTTTTCAACGAGTTCATATTTTAATTAAAGATTCGGCTTTCTTTCATCAAGGCTTTCAAATTCGGTTTCAAACAAAAGGTGCTCAGTATGCCTATTTTGATGTTTGGCACCTTGATTATGTGTATCTTAATAAAAATCGCACCGCTGTTGATACGAACTTCTTTGACAAAGCTATCGTTTTGCCGGTAGGCTCTATCTATGAACCATACACTGCCATTCCCCAAAAACATTACAAAAACCTAACCCCATCCGGAGTTACGGCTATCAGTACTACAATTAATAATTTATCCGGAGCTGCATCTGCCAATGTGAATACTGAAATCACCCTATTTGATTCTCTAAGTGGTAGAAATTTACTGGGAAATATTACCCAGCAGCAACTGTTTAATATAACTACACCAACAACAATTCCTTGGCAACCCTATGATTTTCAAAACTTTGATACAACAATGCTTTTGACTGTTAAACATTATATTCCTGATAATGACTTATTCCCCCAGAATAATACTGCATATTCATTTTTTCGGGTTGATTCTGTATTAGCTTACGATGACGGTGAGCCGGAAACAGGTTTTGGGATGAACGCTGCTCGAGGCTTTGGCCAGCAATTGATACGTTCCGGAAATGACCCCGACTCTTTGCGCGCTGTCTGGATATGTTTTGTGCCCCAACTTGGAGTCTTAGACGGAAAAGGGTTTAAGTTCACGGTTTGGAAAAACCCGCATCCAGATTCAATTTTATATGAACAGTATGGCGGAATGCGTGTAGATTATGGCGGAAATAGAAATACCTATGTCCGTTTTCCGCTTGATTCAATTATTTCTTTACCAGACACTTGCTGGATTGGGCTAACCCAGCCAGATAACGTCCCAATTGGAGTAGGTTTCGACCTCAATAGAAATTCAGGCACCACAATATTTAGGGATTCCTTAGGAAATTGGAGACCTTTTTATGTTAATGGCTCTTTGATGATGCGCCCAGAACTATCCGGAACCCCAATAGTCTTGAACCGTAGTAATACTGAAAGTACAGAGAGCCTATTTCACCTATTCCCGAACCCTGCATCAGATTACTTTTGTATAACCTATGAAAACTTACCTAATACTAACCTTTCCATAAAGATTTACAATATGCTGGGCAAAGAGATATTTTGCGACCCCGTAATTGAACCGCAATTAATCCGTTGCTCGCTTACTTCTATGGCAAGCGGCTGGTATCAAGTTCAAGTTATTGATAATAAGAATATTCTAAAAACATGGAAATTGTGGAAAAATTAGATGTTTTGGTATGTGCTGCTCACCCTGACGACGCAGAACTTGGTTGCGGGGGCACTATTTGCAAATTAACGAAACAAGGAAAACGGGTTGGTATTGTAGATTTTACCGCCGGAGAATTAGGTACGCGAGGCACTCCGGAAACCCGCCAAAAAGAAGCTGCCCATAGCTCCCAGATTTTGGGAATTCAAATTCGAGAAAACTTACAAATACCGGATGGCTTTTTCTCCCAAAACGAAGATAGCCTCCTGCGCGCTATTCAGATTATCAGAAAATATCAGCCAGATATTCTATTGGTTAATGCGCCGGAAGATAGACACCCTGACCACGGAAATGCAGCCTCATTTGCTTTAAGAGCCGCTTTTTTAAGTGGTTTACCCAAAATAAAAACTCAATCTACAGCATGGAGACCTAAAAATATAGTTCATTATATCCAAGATAGGTTTCTAAAACCTACTTTTGTAGTAGATATTTCACAAGAGTTTACGCAAAAGATGGATGCCATAAAGGCTTTTCGCTCCCAATTTTATGATCCCAATAGTGCTGAACCACTAACCTATATTTCAAATCCTGATTTTTTGCATTTTATAGATGCTCGTGCTCGAGAAATGGGTCATCTTATTGGAACTACTTATGGAGAAGGATTTATTCAAACAGTTCCTTTTGAATTATCTACTCCGCTAAATATATTAAACTCCTCAAATTGAGGAGTTTAATATCAAGTAATTTTATAGTAAATCAAATAACAAAAGTCTGCTACTCTCCTTTAAGGCGTTTAATCTGCGCCATAAAAATGGTCGTTTTCTCCGGAAACTTTTGCGCTAATTTTTCATACATCTTGATGGCCTGATCTATATTTCCTTGTTGCTCATGGATTTTAGCTAAGGTTTCCGAAATTATATCAAAAGAATAATCTGATGAAGTTTCTTCTTCAGGAATAGAAAAGTCCGTATGCTGCTGCACAGGCTGCTTCCCAAGACTTGATAATGAGGGTTCTAACTGGATAAATCGGTCAATAATATTATCAATATCTGAATGTGGCCGTTTTTTTTCAATTTTTTCTTCGGAAATAGGCGGAGGCACAGGGATGCTGATATGATTTTTCGGCTTTTGGCTACTTGGATTTTTCAGAATACTCTTTAAGAATTTATTTTGAATTGCCTGAATATCAACCTCTTTTGGAGTTAAAAGTGCTTTGTTTTTGATTTTTTCTAATTGTGATTTCAGTAAATTTTGCTGATCTACCAAAGATTTCCGGTTTAATTCTGGATGATGTTCTATATTTTCAATTATAGAAGTTTGGTTCTCAACGTTTTCTGTCTGATTAATGGCTTGCTCAAGTAGTAACCGATTGTTTATTTCTGCTCTAAGAGTTGATTCTACTTGACTTAAATCTTCTTTTTCGGCTTTTTGTTTTTCTTCCTGTTCTTGTTTTGCTAACTCATTTGC
>JAIXKT010000043.1:66984-82692 GCA_026932145.1 Bacteroidia bacterium | reverse complement strand
AGTTCTCGTTGGATTCTTTCTTGTTCAGCCTGAATAATTCGTTGATTTTCGGCTTCTTTTTCTGCTTTTTGTTTTTCTTCCTGTTCTTGTTTTGCTAATTCTTTGGCTGTTTGCTGTAATTCAGCACCGATGTCAAAGGCAAATGCAAGCCGGTCTTCAACAGTAGGTGGTAAGGTTTGTGCTTCTTCAATGAGGGGAGTTTGCTTGGTGGCCTCTGCTGATAGCAGATTAACTTTTTCAAAAAGAGTTGCTAATTGTTCATTGGAAACGTGTATTCTTATCTTGAGGTTATCCCGAATAATTTCAAAGGTATCTGGCGAGGTAGTTTGGGTTTCTATGGCGTTAAAGTGGTCATAATCAGGTCTTTTGATTCGTCTATTTTCGAATTCGGGGGGGGCAAAGCGGTCAAAGGAGGGTGATTCTTTTAAACTTGTAGATTGATTGCTTTCGGCTTCATTGCTTACTGAAATCGAAGAGTCTATTGCTACGGATTTTTCGATTTCAGTATTTTCGGGTTGGATTGGTGTTTTGGTTTTTTGCTCCGGAAGGGCATCCGAAGTGTCATTTATTTTAGCAGTTTTATTTTTATCTTTTGAATCAAATACTGGTTCCACAAAACGTTTCATTGAATCTGTAGAAACCCGTTTTTGGTCAGGAGAAGGAACTACTGTTTTATTGGCGGAGTCAAGATTAGTCTCACTTTCTAACGACGTAGTTATGGTGTTAAGAGGTGGATTATCTGCGGGAGGGTTTGTCGTTATTTGGCTAATTAGCGGTTCCGTTTTGGATATTTCTTCTGGGGGAAGAATTGTTTTCTGTTTTCGGTGTTCAAATTCAGGCTCTACAAAACGTTTCATTGAATCTGTTTGTATTCGCTGCGGAGTTTCAGAGATGATTGTATGTTGGTCTTCGGCAATTGATTGTTGGATAACGATCTCTGATTCTAACGGAATTTGTGTTTCCGGCAAAATCTGTTCCGTATGAATTTCTACTATTTCGGATAGATTTGATTCAGCAATTGGTTGGTTATGTGTGGAGAGTTTGTCGATTTTCTCCTCAGAGGTGTTGGTAATATCGCTTTGTTCTTTTGAATATTTAACGGAGGTTATAAGAGGTGTTTTTTTAGTATTTTCTTGATTATCAGATTCTTTTAAGAAGTTGTTCTCAGGAGTAGGTTTGCGGGTTTCAAATTCCGGATTAATGAATCGTTTCATTGATTCAGAGATAATTCTTTTTTCCTTTTCTACAAGAGGCTGATTATCAGTTATTACATCTTTTTTGGATGGAGTAGATATTTCATTTTTGTGTATAACTACGATCGAAGACTCATCTGGTTCTATTTCCGGTGTAACTTGAAGTTTTGAGCTAAGTTCTTCTAATTTTTTGGTTTTATTAAAAAGTTCTTCACGAGCTTTTTCTAATCTTATTTGATTATCAGATATTTCTGTTGATGGTATTTTGGTATTTTGGTGAGAATAACGAGATTCTTTGTCTGTATCTAATGGAACAAACCGAGAAAATGTGTTATTACTGGAGGTCTCTGCCGCGTCAAATGAGGCTAAATCCTCAAAAACCTTATTAGAAGACATTCGGCGAGGGTCATCTTGTTTTTTTAGGTGAGAACGAATTTGGGTGAAAATATCCTCTACAATATTAAAACGTGCTTGAAATGAGCCTTCAAATATAGCATCCATTTTTTCGGATACAACCGGATAAACAGGATCTTCAAGATTTGAAACCGGAACGTAATCAGGATAGGAGGATATTGGAAGTATAATTTCGTCTTCAGCCGGCTGATTAATCTTTTCTATAGTTTGCGGCTGACTTTTATGAGTTATCGGCGGAAGCGGTGCAGAAGTTTCTGATAAAGAAAGGTTTAAAAAACTCGGATTTGGGGTAAACAAAAAGGCTAACTTAACTCCAGAATGGTTTGTTAATGCTTGTGAATCTTCCTTAATTGCTTGTTTAGCAAGCAATACACGCAAAAGTGGAAAGTATGGATACTTCCTTGCCTGCTCCTGAAGCCATTCTGACTCTGCGCTATTTAACTTTTCAGAGCGAAGTTTTTCATGTAATTCTAAGGGAGATAACATATTTTACCAGTTAGCTAATGTACGATTAAAAATATCCTGCGCAATTTTCTCAGAAACCTCTTCCGAAAGCCGCTGTTGGTTATCGGCAAAGTTACCTGAAAAATCAACAAAATTAGAAAATGACTGTTCCCAATTATCCCCACTTTGTTGATAATTACTATAACGAACCAAAACAGTCATAGTTAAACGATTCTGTACTACCTCGTTATTACTCTGAACGGTAGCAGGTGCTAGGGTATAACTTGTTATTTCACCATTCAGCTTTAAATCTGCACTTTCAGACCGTAGTTTCAAATTAGTCTGAGAAAGAAATTTATCCTGTAATTTACTGGTAAATAATTGAGACAAAGGCGCATATACCAACGGAGCTTGGTTGGTAAATAATGGAATAGCAACCGTATTGGTATTTGGCGGAACAGAAGCCCCACTAAAAGAATACCAACACCCCGTGAAAACAGGTATCAAACAGAATATTATATAGTTCAACCATTTGTGCTGCATACTACAACGAAATTAAAACTTTTTTAGACCTAATAAGTATCCTATAAAGATTATTTCGGCAAAGTTACGAAAGTTTTGCCTCCCTATTAACGAAACTATCTAATTGAAAAATAGCTGATAAATAGATACTTAATAAAGTAAAAAAGAAAGAAAATACCATACTTGATAAAATTGGCAGATTATTAGATAATTTTCATCAAATAGAGAATAAAACTACTTAAATACTTAATACTTAGTGAATTATGATTTTTTTTAAGTGATTATTAACGTAATAGAATTGTGGTTCAGAAAGTATAAAGGTTATGGCTTTGTTGAAGAAGGGTTCTATTTTCATTGTTGGATACTTTTGTACTTCGGCAATGAGGATAAACAGCCATTATTTTGACTTCTGGCATAGACAATAAAGTGCCAAAAATCTCATCATACTTTTTGAACTACAACCCCCAATTTTATTCACAAGTTATTTTGGTGAGTAAAAACCTTGTTTTACTTTAAAAAATACTATTAACTTTGCAGCCGACATTTTTTAAATCCGTGTAAAATTTAAGTAGGCATGCAGTTATTAGTGATATTTTGGGATTACCTGATAGAGCATAATGGGGATTCAGCGTCTTTTTTTACGCTATTATTAGTGTTATTTTGTTTATTAACAGTAAAGGGTGTCGCCGTTCCTAATTGGCCTGGCCCCGGAGATAAAAAACCAATAGATACTCTTAATCTGCATTTGTCAGACCGGTTTTATTTGAATATAAACGATTCTTCATTTTTACCGGCTTTTGACTGTCGCTCAAAATATGATAATCATACGATTAACATTTATCGCTTAGATATGACTAAGCTGCAGGATACTTTTCCCGTAGTTATTCAAGGTCGAGCGGCGAATCGAAATTTTACCTTCCCCATTGTTGGCGAAGTTACCTCTGGCTTTGGGCACAGAGATTTGTGGGGTGGGCATTTTCATTATGGAATAGACATTGACCTCAAAACTGGAGACACCGTTTTAGCAGCTATGGATGGTTTTGTGCGTGTAGTGCGCTATGAGCCCGGCTATGGCAATTTTGTTGTAATCACCCATGAAGATGGCTTAGAAACATTATATGGTCATCTATCGGGTTTTTTGATAAAAGAAGGTGATGAGGTAAAATCTGGCCAACCAATAGCACGCGGAGGAGGTACAGGAAGAGTTACAGGCCCACACTTACATTTTGAGTTTCGCTTCATGGGCGAGCAAATTGACCCAACCAAAGTCCTGTCTTTTGAAGAACAAAAGGTGCTACAAGACACCATTTTAGTTGAGAAAACTTGGTTTAATCACTTATTAGAACGCCAAAAAATAGCAGCAATAGCAAAGTATCATGTTGTTAGACAAGGAGATACCTTATCTGCCATTGCTCAGAGGTATCATACCTCCATAACCCGCCTGTGTAGCTACAACGGAATCAGTTCGCGCACTATTTTAAAACTGGGACGTAAAATACGTATCCAGTGATGCGAATAGCTTTCTTTGCTGGCACCTTTGACCCTATAACCACAGGGCACGTAGATATAGTTTGTAGAGCTATCTCCTTATTCGACAAAATTATCGTTGGAATTGGAATTAATGCCGCAAAAAGTACGCTATTCTCTTTAGCTGAACGAAAGGAAATGCTAACCAAAGTATTTGAGCCTTACCAACAAGTTGTAGTTATTGGTTATCACGGACTTACAACAAATGCAGCCTTGCAACATAATGCTACTCATCTTTTGAGAGGCATCCGAACAGTTGCTGATTTTGAATATGAAAAAAGTATCTGTGAACTAAATCACCATCAAATGCCTCAAATAGAAACCGTTTTTTTGCTTTCAACCCATAAATTTGGTTTTATTTCTTCAACCCATGTTCGAGATTTAATTCGTCATGGCGGGAATATTTCCGGGCTAATACCGGATGAAATATTCCCTTTTTTAAAAACAACTTAACTTGATTTGCCATGGATTTTTGGGTATTCACGGCTTCTGCGCCGGTATTTGAACAATTATTATCCTTGCGTTATCAGGTAATGCGCCAGCCGCTTGGTTTAGAATTTAGCCCACAAGAACTTTCTATGGATACTATGAATGCCCATATTGGAGCATTTATAAATAATGAACTTATAGCTTGCTGTGTGATGCATCACTTAGATTCTAAAACCATAAAAATGAGACAATTAGCAGTTTATCCACAACATCAAAAAAAAACTTATGGGAAACAATTAGTTTGCTATGCAGAGAAGTGGGCTAAATATGCCGGTTATCAAAAAATTATTTTACACGCCAGAGACTACGCAATACCATTTTACGAAAAATTAGGCTACCTAAAAGAAGGAGAACCATTTACAGAAATTCAAATCCTTCATATCAAGATGTTCAAAAATATTTAGGCTATGATTGATAAAGTTATTTTAGATAAAATTTCCAGCTATATTGAATATCGGTATCGTTCTTTGCATGAAACAAAATTGAAATTACGACAATTAAAACTTTCTGACGCAGAACAAACCGAAATAATAGCGTATTTACTCGAAAAGGGCTTTCTGGATGAAGATAAGTTCATTACGGCATTCGTTCGTGGGAAATTTTTCCATAAATATTGGGGAAAACAAAAAATTCGTTACGGCCTTAGCTACCACCAAGTATCACAAGAAATTGTAGAGAAAATCATAAGCCGTGAAATTTCGTCTGAAGATTATGAACGAACAATTTTGCGGCTAATAAGTAAAAAAATAGGTGGCCAAAATCCAAGTGAACTAACACAACTTAAAAAGTATCAAGTATCACAATATTTGATTTCGCATGGCTTTAGTTATGAGGAGTTTACCAAATATTTAAGCTAATGCCGGCTCAGAATTGGGCTTTTTGTGAATCTGTATTTGATGTTGTTCGGAAAGTTCCCTACGGACGTGTATGCACCTATGGGAATATTGCTAAGTATTTAGGGGCAGTTCGCAGTGCCAGATTAGTCGGCTGGGCAATGAACCAAAGCCATAATGACCCAAGTATTCCAGCTCATAGAATTGTAAATAGACAGGGATTATTAACCGGTAAAATACACTTCACCCCGCCAGAACGTATGCAAATGCTATTAGAAAAAGAAGGAATTCAGGTTACAAATGACCAAATTATAGACTTTGAACGTAAAAATTGGAATCCAAACCATGAACTTATTTAGTTAAAACTCTTATCTTTGCCGGATTATAACTAAAAAATTAACTATTATTTTCATGAAATATTGGAAAAGTATTGTAGGGTTGGTACTTTTTACGCTAACAGCTTGCCAGTATGACGAGCCTTGGAAAGACGTTACCAAAACAAATCATAGCAAATCTTATGTAAGATTCATAAACTCGTTGCCTTCAACCAATGGGTCAAGATTAATAGGGCGGTACTACAATTCAGATTTTTTAATATTGGATTCTATTGCTTATCGTCAGGCGTTACCCAGTCATGGAACTCTTGCACTTACGAGTACAGATACCCCCTCAGAATTTGGCTACCCTCAATTTGAGATGAGCATCGTTTCGATAGCCAATAAACCGGATACTACCGGAAAAGTGGTTATCCCTTTATTAGAAAACCAAACCTATACTATTTTTTTGTATGACAGTTTGGGTAAATCTATGATTTTGCAGGTTCGTGAACCTTCTGACACCACTATCATAGATACTTCGCTGGCTGCCCTCAGAATGGTAAATTTGCGTAGCAGCACCCAAGCCGGCGTTAATCTGTATGTAAATGGAACTGAACTGTTTAGCGGAAATTTAGGCTTTAGTTTTTACAGTGCATTCACGCCCGTTCAGGCAACTACTGTAACCCTTGAAGCAAAAGACCCCGCCGGTAATGTATTAGCAACACTCAATAATGTTGATTTACATCAGCGTAAGTTTTATTCTGCTATCTTAGACAACCGAGGCTTGTACCTAATATCTAAATAAATTCTAAAATTCATAACTATCTTAAATTCTGCCAAAAATGAAGATTATTTTAGTATTTAGATATTTTCAATAATGGCAGCCTAAATAGTAACTAATGGTCGAATTTTCTGATGAACGCTGGCAGTACCTCCAACAAAAACTCACTCATTTAGTAGGCAAAATACCCTCATTAGAAGGTATCCTATTTATGATTGGCTTACGTGAGTTAGGTTCATCGCCACATACTAAGTTCAACAAAGAGGAAAAACAAGATTTATTAAATGTAGCTATTTGCACCATCCTATCTAAAGAAGGTTTCTATACATTTTTGGAATTTGATGCTGATAACTGGCCTCATTGGGAGCAAAGCCGCCCCATTCCCAAAATGAATCATCAAGAACAAGAAAATTTTCTAAAAAAAAATATTCTAAATTACTTTTCAGAAATTTATCCTGAAGTCATAACAACCTGATAACCAACTAACCATCTAAACACCCCAACATTATGGCTTGCTCTACCAATAGTTATGGCGGCTGCACTACCGGAGGCTGCGGAAAAAAAGGTTCCTGCAATTCCGGTAACTGTAATAGATTGAACACCTTTGATTGGCTCACAGGGATAGAAGCCCCCTTGCCAAATAGTACAGAAATATTTGAAGTTCGCTTTAAAGGAACTCGAAAAGGTTTTTATAGAAACGTACATAATTTTCATTTAATTACCGGAGATTCCGTAGTGGTAGAATCCGGAGACCGAGGCTGGGAAATGGGAAAAATATCCCTTAGCGGACCATTAGTAACTTGGCAAATGAAAAAAAAACACGTTAAAACCCAAGTTAAAGACCTGCCAATTATCTATCGTATTCCTACCCCCGAAGATATAACGAAGCAAGAACAAGCTCAAGCCCGTGAATTGCAAATTTTATTAGAAACCCGCTCCATTATCGTTGCCCTAAAATTAGACATGAAATTAGGCGAAATAGAAATGCAAGCTGACGGCACAAAAGTTTATTGCTTCTACATTGCAGATAAACGTATTGATTTTAGGGAATTAGTAAAAACGATTACAGACCGCTTTAAACTTCGTGTAGAAATGCGGCAGATTGGAGTTCGCCAAGAAGCCGGCCTTATTGGCGGAATCGGAACCTGCGGACGAGAACTATGCTGCTCCACTTGGCTAACTAACTTCCAAAATATATCTACTGCCGCTGCCAGATACCAACAACTTGCCGTTAACTCCCTAAAACTCGCCGGACAATGCGGTAGATTAAAATGCTGCCTAAACTTTGAACTCGAAACTTACTTAGATGCACTCAAAGAAATCCCCAATATCACCAAAATAGAAACTGAATTAGGCGTAGCTTTCCTGCAAAAAACAGACATCTTCCTAAAAACACTCTGGTTCAGCTATCCCAAAGATGATACATGGGTGCCCATCACAGCTGAAAAAGTAGTGGAATTAGCCGAAATGAACAAACAGGGAATCAAACCCCCCAGCTTGACTTCTATTAATGAAATAGAAAATGAAACTACTACTACTCGCCAACATGACTTTGTGGACGTAGTAGGCCAAGTCTCCCATGAATCACTAACTAAAAACGAACAAAGAAACTTCAAAAATAATAATAAACAAAAACGTAAAAAATAACCCTGATATGACTTTGAAGAACTTGTTTTTAGCTTGTGCGATACCTACCCTGATGTTTTTTTCATGTGAATCGGTTATTCAGAAATCCGAAAAAAACTTCACCACAGGCTGGAATATTCAAGATTCTCTTTCGTTTCTTTCTCCTGTTTTGCAACCCAGCAATTTATATCGCTTAAAACTGAACGTAACATTTACCGAAGACTATCCCTTCCGAAATATCTATTTTCAAGTAGGCATTGCACATAAAGACTCCTTTTTACAGCATTCTATAGCAAGATTTGAAACTTCTGATGAATCCGGCTATTGGTATGAAAAATCAAGTGGAGGAAAACATGATTTTGAGTGGATTGTCTTGGATAGCCTTACTTCCAAAGCTCCATCCCAGTATCAGTTTTCTGTAAAGCAATATATGCGCCTGGATACCCTGCCAGGAATTAGTTCCGCTAAATTAACGATTCAACAATTGTAGCCTTATGATTACCAAAATTGAATACTCATCCGAAATGAAACCGGAAATAAATTCGGATGAGATTGATAACCTCTGCACAATTATAGATAACCAGCTTCGTCATTTGTATGAATACGATACAGACCAATTTGGAACAGCCGTTTTGTCTATCGTATGCGCCCAAATAGAAGCGATACAGGGGGTATTTTATCAGGCAAAGTATGAGGAAGATACCCCTAAATTGGTGGCTATTGCCGGCTTTGGCGTTTCTATCGAGTCATTAACCCAATCAGAGGTTAAGCACCGGCAAGGTATTTTAGGGGAAGTATTCCAAGAATTTGAACAACGTTGGGTTTCTCCCTTGCCTGCCGGTCATTATTTAGGGCATAGTTCTATCGCATTTTTTCAAGCAAAAACATTGATAATAATGCCTTTAACAATGAACTATAAGTTAATTGGTGCTATCGAAATCTTACTGCTCCACGAGCTACACCCAAGCTACAAAACCCTCATCAAAAGAATCATAGATTCTATCTCAATACTATTCTTCAGTATTTTAAACAATCAAAGAATTAAAACATTACTTACTGAAAGTCAGGAAAATGCACGTATATTAAAAATCAAAGAAACAGAATTAGAGGCAAACTTAGCTGAGTTAGAAAGCCAAAAAGCAGACCTCGTAAACAACGAAACTGCACTACGAAGGGCTAATCAGCACATGGCTGAAAATTACCAAAAAACAGAAAATATTTTACAAAAACTACACGTCAGAGAAGCCGAACTTGAACAAAAAAATAAATACGTAAGTAGCTTATTAGTAGAATCTGAAACCGCCAAAAATGAACTCATCCAGAAAGAAATTCAACTTCAAGAGCAACTTGACCAACTTCATAATGCCCAAAAAGAAATCACAAGCCAAAAAGAAGACTTAGAACAATCTGTTTTTAGAGCTAATAAAGCCCAAGAAATTGCGCGCCGCTCTTTGGAAATTTCCCAAAAGAAAATGCGTGAATACAACGAACAAATTAGCGAAAACGAATTAACCATAAGTAATCTGAACCAAAACTTAGCAGAAAAAGATAATTACATACAGCAGTTAGAAAAAAATATTGCTGAACTAACCCAAAAAAAACTAATACTAAAAAAAGCTGATACAGAGCTTCATATAATTCACAAATATTTTCAGCAACACCAAGTCTATTTTCGCACAACCCCTGCGGGGAATATCTCCCAAATTAACGCTACATTTGCAAGCCTTTTTGGTTTGGTAAGGCAAGATGTTGTTGATAAGCATTATAGAACTCTTTTTGCCCTCAATCAAGAAACTGAACTATCTATCCAAAATCAAATTCAAAGAGGTAGAATATGGGTTGGAAACCTAAATATTATTTATAACGAAGAAATCCGGCAGGCCGTATCTGTTTCTATCATTCCGGTAGGAGATGAAAAGCAGCAATTAACGGAACTTATATTCCTGATTCCATTATCACAGTGATAACGCTTTCCCAATTACTTTTGAATAGTTTTAGTTGAAAAAAAACGAAGATACCGACACTGAACCTTACCTCTTATGAGGTAGTTTGGTCATTGAGTTTAGCGTAATCTCTCAGGAATATATCTAACCCTCTATCTGTGAGGGGGTGCAGCATCAGGGCTTGAAAAACTTTATAGGGTATAGTAGCTACATCTGCACCGGCTATAGCACACATACGAACATGGTCTATATTTCGGATACTTGCTGCAAGTACCTGAGTCTTAAATGAATAGCGTTTAAAAATACTGCAAATATCTTGGATAACGGTTTCGGCTGCTTTTGCTCCATATTCGTCTTCAAGACGGCCTAAGAATGGGCTTACATAAGTAGCTCCGGCTTTTGCCGCCATTAAAGCTTGCTGTGGAGAAAATACCAAGGTACAGTTTGTCTTGATTCCCTCTTCTGAAAATGTTTTAATTGCTTGAATACCGGCAGGGATCATCGGGACTTTTACCACAATATTTGGATGTAATCGTGCGTAATGGCGGCCTTCTTGCAAAATACCTGCATAACCCGTAGCAATAACTTCTGCGCTAACATCACCATCAACTAACTCACAAATCCGTGAATAATGGCTATCAACAGCCGTAATCCCTTCCTTAGCCATCAAAGAAGGATTGGTGGTTACACCATCTAAAACACCTAAGGAAGAAGCAGTTGTAATCTCTTCAAGATTCGCAGTATCTAAAAAAAGTTTCATTTTTCTTGATGCAAATTTATACGTATATCTCGAATAATTGTAAGATTTAGAAAAAATAAAGCGATATTATCACTTTATTGAAATACTCGCCTTGCCTTCAAATATCTTTGATTCCAATAATCTGACGATAGTTCGTCTATTCTAACACCGGTATTGGCGGCGTGAATAAATCGTATTGTTTGTTGGTTTCTTTCCAGCACGAGACCACTATGCCCTACGGTACCGGTTTTTCCGGTCGCAAAAAATATTAAATCTCCGGGACGAAGCTCATGCCGGTGAATGACCTCTCCAAATTCACTTTGTTCACGTGAAGTTCTGGGTAAAGTAACCCCAATTTCCCGAAAACTAACCATCACAAAGCCGGAACAATCCACACCCGTTCGGGTAATTCCGCCGGGTTTATAGGGAGTACCCAGATAAGAACGAGCAGTAGTGAGTAGTTTTTCTACCTTAATATTTTGGTTTCCTGCCGTAGGTGTGTTGCTTGGTGGTTTTACCTCTTTGGCGGTAGCCGGCGGGGTTTTAGGAGTAGTAGCTTTTTCATGGTGAACCACCGACGGAGCCGTATTACGCCCAGACTTTTTGCGTTTTGCCTTTGGGGTAGAAATATCCATATCTACCGCAACTTCATCTATCGGTAAATTACTCCGAGAATTTTTACCCGAAAAACAGCCCTGAAATAAAGCCAAAACTAAAATATAGAAAAGCCATCTTACTCCAACAATATTTTGTTGCATACGGTATCCATTTTGAGTGCTTCTACAAATTTAGCATTGCGCCTTGAATAAAATACTTAGTAGGCCAAAGTTAGTAACCAAAATATAATTACATAAAAACATGACTATCAATAGTTTAATTTATATTCACACTATTTTAAGGAGTTAAAAATCACCTTGTTAAAACTGTATATGATTAATAATAAACGGAATAACTTATACAGCCAAATAAATGTTCTCAGGATATTTTGAGCGTTCTTTTAACAGTTGTGGATTTGTTAATAAAGTGTAATTTTGCTTAGTGAATAGGCGTAGTTTTTTAGTAAATACTGCTATATTATCGGTATCTTTGCCGTTCATAGGTTTTGCAAAGGATACTTCTAAAACGGTTACAATACTGCACACAAATGACACTCATTCGCGTATAGATCCGTTTCCTGATGATGGTCGTTTATACGGAGGGTTAGGCGGAGTGGCTCGCCGTGCCGCTTTAATCGCAGCTATCCGAAAAACAACCGATAATGTACTGTTATTAGATGCCGGGGATGTATTTCAAGGAACACCTTACTTTAACTATTTCGGTGGAGAATTGGATTACAAGCTGATGTCTGCGATGAAATATGACGCAACGACCTTAGGTAACCATGACTTTGATGCCGGTTTAGCCGGCCTAAAAAAGCAACTTCCGTATGCAAAGTTTCCACATTTAATCGCTAATTATTCCTTTGAGCAAACACCCCTCGCCGGCGCGTTTATTCCGCATAAGATTTTTACCAAAAATCAAATTAAAATTGGTGTTTTTGGGCTGGGAATAGAAATGAATGGCTTGGTATCCCAAAATCTATTTCAACAAACTACCTATTTAGAGCCGTTGCAGGTTGCTCAAGAACAGGTAAAAATACTGCGCAAGCAAGGCACTCATCTCATTATTTGTCTATCACATCTTGGCTTTGAATATCCTACTCAAAAAGTTTCCGATAAAAAATTGGCAGATCAAGTATCTGGAATTGATATTATCATTGGAGGGCACACCCACACATTTTTGGAAAAACCATTTCTGCATACCCGTTCTGACGGTTCTGTCTGCGTTATCAACCAAGTTGGCTGGGCAGGAATTAATTTGGGAAAAATTGATGTCATTTTTTCCCAAAATCACAAAACTATTTCCGGTTTTGAAACTGCCGTTATTCCGGTTAGCGGTAACCCTTTTAGCATTTAATTTTAATCTTTACCCCTGCGAAAGCCAAATTACCAAACCCAATAAATATGGTGCCCGCGTAATAGATGATATTGAACAATACAAAAAAACAGTTAAAGCATATCCCTACAAATCAATGGTAGATTTAGGAAGTTTTATTCCCAATATTGTTATTGATTTAAAATATGCTACTGATAAAAATCTGATGCGCAAGCCTTTGTATAAAGACAAAACGGCTTATGTTCGCTTTCCGGTAGCCTTAAAATTATGGCAGGTACAAGAAGAGTTAGAAGAATTAGGTTATGGCCTAAAAGTGTGGGACGCATACAGACCCTATTTTGTAACCGTAGAAATGTACCAAAAATTAAATAAAAATTTTGTAGCTCATCCAAAGTACGGCTCAATCCACAATCGAGGGTGTGCTGTAGATATAACAATTATAGACTTAGCTACCGGAAAAGAACTCGAAATGCCTACCTCTCATGACCAATTTTCTTTTCGGGCAAGCCATAAATGTAATTATGTTTCCCCAAAAGCTGTTAAAAATAGAGAACTACTTAGAAATATAATGATAAAACACTCGTTTGTTCCCTTAGAACATGAATGGTGGCATTATGATTTCAAACTCTGGCGCAAATACGAACTCCTTAATCTGAGTTTTGAAGAGTTAAGAGAATCCGAATAAGCGTTAGCAAACAAAAATACCGTACAAATCTATCTCAAGAAATATTATGTTATGGAACTAAGATTGTTTCTTATTTGTAATTGGAATAAATATAAATTAATTTTGTAATCTTAAATACCCATGGTAAAGTTTCCCATTTATTTAGACAATAACGCTACCACTCGTGTAGATGACCGGGTACTGGAAGCGATGCTACCCTATTTTACCCAGAAATACGGTAATTCAGCGAGCCGAAACCATGTTTTTGGCTGGGAAGCAGAGGACGCTGTGGATTATGCACGAACCCAAGTTGCAAAACTAATCGGCGCAGATGAAAAAGAAATTATTTTTACATCCGGAGCAACAGAGGCTAATAACTTAGCTATAAAAGGGGTGGCAGATATGTATGCCAAAAAAGGAGACCATATCATAACGGTAATAACCGAACATAAATCTGTTCTTGATACCTGCTATCGCTTAGAAAAACAAGGGAAGAAAATAACCTTTTTACCGGTAAAACCTGATGGCTTAATAGATTTAGATACATTAAAGGCAGCCATTACCCCAAAAACTATTTTAATATCGGTTATGTTTGCCAATAACGAAATTGGCGTTATCCAGCCGATAGCAGAAATTGCTGCGATAGCACGCAGTCATGGTATTTTATTTCATACAGATGCGACCCAAGCTGCCGGCAAAATCCCAGTGGACGTTGAAGCGTTAAAAATAGACTTACTTTCATATTCTGCTCATAAGATATATGGCCCCAAGGGTGTTGGTGCTTTATATGTACGCCGTAAAAATCCTCGTGTGAAAGTAACTGCCCAGATAGACGGTGGCGGCCATGAGCGCGGTATGCGTAGCGGAACCCTAAATGTACCCGGCATAGTAGGATTCGGTAAAGCCGCCGAAATATGCCACGCCGATATGGAAAGCGAAATGGTACGCTTAGCCGAACTAAGAGACTACTTAGACCAAAACTTGACACAAATAGAGGCTTCCTGCATTAATGGAAACCCCAAGCACCGCTTGCCCGGCGTAACCAACATTAGCTTTAAATTCGTAGAAGGCGAAGGACTACTGATGGGAATTAAAGACATAGCCGTATCATCCGGCTCTGCCTGCACCTCCGCATCCCTTGAACCTTCTTATGTACTAAAAAGTTTAGGATTATCTGACGAAATCGCCCACTCTTCAATCCGGTTCGGAATCGGAAGATTTAACACCAAAGAAGAAATCGAAGTAACCATCGAAAAAGTAAAGCAAGCGGTAACACAACTCAGAAGCCTAAGCCCACTTTGGGAAATGTATCAAGAAGGAATTGACCTATCAAAAGTACAATGGCCTCACCACCATTAATTTTTAATTTTTAACTTTTAATTTTTAACTACCATGGCATATTCAAATAAAGTAATAGATCACTATACAAATCCTCGTAACGTAGGAACATTAGACAAAGAGCGTAAAGAGGTAGGCACAGGATTAGTTGGTGCACCCGAATGTGGGGATGTTATGCGCCTGCAAATTGAAGTTGATACAGAAACGAACATCATTACCGACGCAAAGTTTAAGACCTTCGGTTGTGGTTCAGCTATAGCTTCCAGCTCATTAGCCACAGAATGGCTCAAAGGAAAAACCATAGATGACGCACTTACCGTCAGCAATATGGATATTGTTGAAGAATTAGCTTTACCTCCGGTAAAAATTCACTGTTCTGTTTTAGCTGAAGACGCTATTCGTGCCGCTATCAATGACTATCGTGTAAAAAACGGATTAGAACCCGTTTCGAGTAATCATCATTAATAAGTATGGATATTCAAATTAGTGAAAAGGCCGCTAACCACATTCAACAGCTTCGTCAAAAAGCAAATCTTAATGACAACTACGCATTAAGGGTTTCGGTAGTGGGTGGCGGTTGTTCCGGTCTTTCATATCAGCTTGATTTTGACGATGAATCTTTGCCCGGAGACCAATTGTTTGAATATCTTGGCGTTAAACTTGTCTGCAACATCAAGAGTTACTTATACCTTGCCGGAACTACCTTAGAGTTTTCGGACGGGCTAAATGGCAAAGGATTTCATTTTGTAAATCCCAATGCTTCCCGCACCTGCGGTTGTGGAGATAGCTTTTCTGTTTAGAGTAAAAACCGGATATATCATTATTAGAAATTTTTGATCTATAGTATATTCTGTTTTTAAATAATCGCAAAGAGATTATTTAAAACAGAAGGAGCGCGTTGCATAACCTCTAAATTTTTAAAAAAGCCCAAATTTTCTCCCGT